>DASTTC010000403.1:0-9623 GCA_035760345.1 Burkholderiales bacterium
CGGCGCGCTCACCGGCAACCAGGCCATGCAGCAGGTGAAAGCCGGCGTCCCCGCGATCTACCTCTCGGGTTGGCAGGTGGCCGCGGACGCGAACGACTCGCTGTCCATGTACCCCGACCAGTCGCTCTATGCGACGACCTCCGTGCCCACGGTGGTCAAGCGCATCAACAACGCGCTTGCGCGCCAGGACCAGATCCAGACCCTGGAAGGCAAGGGAGATACCGACTGGTTCGCCCCGATCGTAGCGGATGCCGAATCCGGCTTCGGCGGCGTGCTGAACGCGTTCGAGCTGATGAAGGCGATGATCGAGGCGGGCGCCGCCGGCGTGCACTTCGAGGACCAGCTCGCCTCGGTAAAGAAGTGCGGCCACATGGGCGGCAAGGTGCTGGTGCCGACCCAGGAAGCGGTGCAAAAGCTCATCGCCGCGCGCCTCGCCGCGGACGTGATGGGCGTGCCGACGGTGCTGCTGGCGCGCACCGACGCCGAAGCCGCCGACATCGTCACCTCGGACGTCGACGACAACGACAAGCCGTTCATCACCGGCGAGCGCACCTCCGAGGGCTTCTACAAGACGAGGAAGGGCTTCGACCAGGCGCTCTCACGCGGCCTCGCCTACGCCGAATACGCCGACATGGTGTGGTGCGAGACGGGCACGCCGGACCTGGCCTTCGCCAAGAAGTTTGCCGAAGGCATCCGCAAGAAATACCCGGGCAAGATGCTCGCTTACAACTGCTCGCCGTCCTTCAACTGGAAGCGCAACCTCGACGACGCCTCGATCGCCAAGTTCCAGCGCGAACTCGGTGCCATGGGCTACAAGTTCCAGTTCATCACGCTGGCGGGCTTCCACGCCCTCAACTACTCGATGTTCGAACTCGCCTACGGCTACGCGAGAAACAACATGAGCGCCTTCGTCGAACTGCAGCAGAAGGAGTTCGCCGCCGCGGAGAAGGGATTCACCGCGGTCAAGCACCAGCGCGAGGTCGGCACCGGCTACTTCGACCAGGTCACCCAGGTGGTCACCGCCGGCAAGGCCTCCACCACCGCCCTGCACGGCTCGACCGAGGACGAGCAGTTCTTCGGCGAGGACGCGCTGTCGCAGTCCCAGAAGGCCGCCTGATGTGACGGCGCCGGCGAAGGTCGTCGCCATTCACGAGGCGCGCGGCGAGCGCGCCGCCGAGGTGGCGCGCGCGATCCTCGCCGGCTTCGACCGGCACTACCGCCTGTTCCGCGAAGCCGCGGCGCGCGCCAAGACCCTGTTCGAGCGCGCCGAGTGGGAGGCGCTGCGCATCCTCGCGCGCGAGCGCATCCAGATGTACGACCAGCGCGTGCAGGAGGCGGTGGAGGAGGCGCGGGTGCGCTTTCCGGAGGCGGAGACCGACGAGTCGCTGTGGCGCTCGATCAAGCTCGCCTACATCCCGCTGCTGCACGAGCATCGGCAGCCCGAATGCGCCGAGACCTTCTACAACTCGGTGGCCTGCGCGGTGCTGGACCGGCGCTATTACCGCAACGAGTTCATCTTTTGGCGCCCCGCGGTGGCCACCGAGCACCTCGAGGGCGAGGAGCCCGCTTACCGCAGCTACTACCCGCTGCGCACGGGCCTGCGCAACACGCTCGCCGCCATCGTGCGCGGCTTCGAGCTCGCCAATCCCTGGGAGGACCTGAACCGCGACCTGCGCAACGTGGTGCGCGCGCTGCGCGCGCGTTTTCCGCGGCCTTCGCGCGCGCGCCCGAGCCTGCAGATCCAGGTGCTGGGGTCGCTGTTTTTTCGCAACAAGGCGGCCTACGCGGTGGGCAAGATCGTGAACGGCAGCGAGGAGGTGCCGTTCGCGGTGCCGATCCTGCAGAACGAGCGCGGCGAGCTCTATCTGGACGCGCTGCTGCTCGACGCCGACCGCCTGATCATCCTGTTTTCCTTCGCGCGCGCCTATTTCTTCGTCGACATGGAGGTGCCGGCAGCGGTCGTATCCTTCCTGCGCCAGCTCATGCCGCGCAAGCCGCGCGCCGAGATGTACATGGCGGTGGGCCTCGCCAAGCAGGGCAAGACGATGTTCTACCGGGATCTGTTCTACCACCTGAAGCATTCCTCGGACAATTTCGCCGTCGCACCGGGAATCAAGGGCATGGTGATGCTCGTGTTCACGCTGCCTTCGTTTCCGTACGTGTTCAAGGTGATCCGCGACCGCTTCGCGCCGCCCAAGGACATGGACCGCCAGACGGTGAAGGACAAGTACCAGCTGGTGAAGTACCACGACCGCGTCGGGCGCCTCGCGGACACGCTCGAGTACTCCCTGGTGGCGCTGCCGCGGGAGCGATTCGACGCGGCGCTGCTCGAGGAACTGACGTCGCAGGCTGCCTCGAGCATCGAGTTCGAGCAGGACAAGATCGTCATCAAGCACGTCTACATCGAACGGCGCATGCAGCCGTTGAACCTCTACCTGGCGGAAGCGAGCGCCGACGGCGACGCGGCGCGCGTGCGCCAGGCGCTGTACGAGTACGGCTACGCCATCAAGGAGCTCGCCGGCGCCGGCATCTTCCCCGGGGACATGCTGCTGAAGAACTTCGGCGTCACGCGCCACAACCGCGTCGTGTTCTATGACTACGACGAGATCGCCTACATGATCGACTGCAATTTCCGGCGCATCCCGCCGCCGCGCTCGATCGAGGACGAAATGTCGGCCGAGCCCTACTATTCGGTGGGCCCGCAGGACGTGTTTCCCGAGCAGTTCGCGCACTTCCTGGTGAGCGATCCCCAGGCACGCGAGGTATTCCTCGAGCGCCACGCCGATCTCATGCAGCCGGAGTTCTGGGCCGGCAAGCAGGCGCGCATCCGCGCCGGCGTGCAGGAGGACGTGTATCCCTATCCCGAGGCGATCCGCTTCGTCAGGTCGCCGCGCCGTCGATGATGATGCGCTTGTGGCGCGACTTCAGCCCCGAGGCGATGCGTACATTGCGCTTTGGCACCTTGTAGTGCGCCGCCAGGAAGGCGACCAGGGCCTCGTTCGCCTTGCCGTCGAGCGCCCGCGCCGCCAGCCGCAGCTTGAGGCGCTCGCCGTGGCGCCCGGCGAATTCCGTGCGCGACGCGCCCGGCTGCACGTGCAGTTCGAGGATCACAGCCGACTTGCTTCCCGTGCCAGGCCGTCGATCAGGAAAAGCAGCACCCACAGGACCATCAGCAGTACCAGCGGCGACAGGTCTACCCTGCCGACCGGCGGCAGGATGCGCTGTAGGGGCCGCAGGAAAGGCCGCGTGACCGCGCTGAACACCGGCGCTAGCGGCGCGTGCGGATTGAGCCACGACAACACCACCCGCATGAACACTGCGAACACCAGGATGTAGACGCTATAGCGCAGAAGGTCGACCAGCGCCACGGCTGCGATCGCGAGGCCGCTCGGCTCCGAGCCCACGAGCGCGGTGAGGGCCCACAGGCCGAGGCCGCGCAGCAGCCAAGCCGAGAGCAAGGTCGCAAGGTCGAGCCCCGCGAGGCCTGGGATTACGCGCCGCGCTGGCAGCGCGATCCAACTGGTCGTCGCAAGGATGAATTCGCCGAAAGGATTGCGAAAGCCCACGCGCAGCCACTGGAAATGAAAGCGCAGTAGCAACAGGACGACGAAGAAGGCGACAAGGGTGTCGACCAGGAAGTAGGCGATCTGGACGAGCATCAGTCGCGCCCCAGCATCGCGCCCATCTCGGCGCCGCGCCGGCTGGCGGCTTCGACCGCGCGCCGGAAGCGCTCGGCGAGCGCTTCGTCTTCGAACACCTTGAGCGCCGCGGCCGTGGTGCCGCCCCGCGACGTGACGCGCTCGCGCAGCACGCCGGGCGGCTCCTTGCTGCCGGCGGCGAGCTTCGCCGAGCCGAGCACCGTCTCCAGCGCGAGTTGCGCGGCCACCGCGGGCGCGAGGCCGAGCGCCTCGCCGGACTTCGCCAGCTGCTCGATGAACCAGAACACGTACGCCGGCCCGCTCGCCGAGACCGCGGTCACCGGGTCGAGCAGCGCCTCGTCCTTCACCCAGACGACCTTGCCGACCGCGCCGAGGATGCGCTCGGCGCGCCGCCGCTCGAGTGGCTTCACGCCGGCCGGCGCGTACAACCCGGCGATGCCCGCGCCGATGAGTGCCGGCGTGTTCGGCATGCAGCGTATGAGCTTCGCGTGCCCGCCCAGCCATCGCGAGAGATCCGTCAGCCGGATGCCCGCGGCCACGCTGATGACCAGCTTGCCGCCGAGCTTCCCGGCGAGCGGCGTTGCGGCGGAGCGCATGTCCTGCGGCTTCACCGCCAACACCAGCGTATCCGCGGCAAGTACCCGCACGTCCACCGCAGCGCTCGCGCGCACCCTGAATTTCGCCGCCACCCGGCGGCGTGCGGCCGGCACCGGCTCGACCACGCAGATCGACGCGCGCTTCGCCCCGCGCGCGATCAAGCCGCCGATCAGGGCGCTCGCCATGTTGCCGCCACCGATAAAGGCGAGCTTCATGCCGCGTCCCTGACTTCGCGTCTGGCCCCGAAAATCGCCGTGCCCACGCGCACCATCGTCGAGCCCGCGGCGATCGCCGCCTCCAGGTCGTCGCTCATGCCGAGCGATAGCGTGTCCCAGCTGAAGTCGCCCCGCAGCCCCTGGAACAGTTCGCCGATCTGGCGAAACCGCGACTGCGCAGCACCCGACTCCGGAATCGCCATCAGTCCGCGCAGGCGAAGGGTCTTCATCCCCGCGATCGCCGCCGCCAGCGCCGCCACCTCCGCCGGGGCGATGCCGCTCTTGGACGCTTCGCCCGAGGCATTCACCTGGACCAGTACGTTGAGCGGCGCCATGCCCGCTGGCCGCTGCTCCGACAGGCGCCGTGCAACCTTCTCCCGATCGACGGTGTGCACCCAGTGGAAACGCTCGGCGACCACCCGCGTCTTGTTGCTCTGCAGAGGACCGACGAGGTGCCACTCGAGCGGCAGGTCGGCGAGCGCCGCCATCTTGTCGAGCGCCTCCTGGACGTAGTTCTCCCCGAACGCGCGCTGCCCGGCGGCGGCGGCCTCCCGCACCAGGGCCGGCGCATGCGTCTTCGACACGGCGAGCAGGCGCACCGCGCCCGGATCCCGCCCGGCAGCGCGCGCCGCCGCCTCGATGCGCGCCTTCACTGCTTGCAAGTTATTGGGGATTAAGCCCATACTTTGCCCGTTCGCATCGCTGGGGATTGTAATGGATCTCACTGAATTGCTTGCGTTTGTCGTCAAGAACAAAGCGTCCGACCTGCACCTGTCCTCGGGGCTGCCGCCGATGGTGCGCGTGCACGGCGACGTCAAGCGCATCAACGTCCCGGCGCTGGAGCACAAGGACGTGCACGGCATGATCTACGACATCATGAACGACGGACAGCGCAAGTTCTACGAAGAGAACCTGGAGTGCGACTTCTCCTTTGCCGTGCCGAACCTGGCGCGCTTTCGCGTCAACGCCTTCGTGCAGCAGCGCGGCGCCGCCGCCGTGCTGCGAACCATCCCGACCAAGGTGCTGTCGCTGGAGGAGCTCAAGTGCCCGAAAATCTTCACCGAAATCTCGGAGTACCCGCGCGGCATCGTGCTGGTGACCGGGCCCACGGGCTCGGGCAAGTCCACCACGCTGGCGGCGATGGTCAATCACATCAACGAAAACGAAGAGGGCCACATCCTCACCATCGAGGACCCGATCGAATTCGTGCACGAATCGAAGAAGTGCCTGATCAACCAGCGCGAGGTCGGACCGCACACGCTGTCGTTCTCCAACGCGCTGAGGAGCGCCTTGCGCGAGGACCCGGACTCGATCCTGGTGGGCGAGATGCGCGACCTGGAGACCATCCGCCTCGCGCTGACCGGCGCGGAAACCGGCCACCTGGTGTTCGGCACGCTGCACACCTCTTCCGCGGCGAAGACCGTGGACCGCATCGTAGACGTGTTCCCGGCGGCGGAGAAAGAGATGGTGCGCGCGATGCTCTCCGAATCCCTGCGCGCGGTGATCTCGCAGACGCTGCTCAAGACCAAGGATGGCGCGGGACGCGTGGCGGCGCATGAAATCATGATCGGCACGCCCGCGATCAGGAACCTGATCCGCGAGAACAAGATCGCGCAGATGTATTCCGCCATCCAGACCGGCGCGCAGATCGGCATGCAGACGCTGGACCAGACCCTGCAGGACCTGGTGCGGCGCAACGTGGTGTCGATGGGCGAGGCGCGCGCCAAGGCGTCGAACAAGGACAACTTCGCGGGCTAAGGCGCCACGCGCCGCCCCAGGAGGATTCATGGAACGCGAGCAAGCCACCAAGTTCATGTACGACCTGCTGCGCGCGCTGGTCGCGAAGCGCGGCTCGGACCTGTTCATTACCACCGGCTATCCGCCGGCGATGAAGATCGACAGCAAGATGACGCCGGTGTCGCAGCAGGGGCTGTCGCCCCAGCACACCTCGATGCTGGCGCGCTCCATCATGAACGACAAGCAGGCCGCGGAGTTCGAGGCCACCAAGGAGTGCAACTTCGCCATCCACCCGGCCGGCATCGGGCGCTTCCGCGTCAACTGCTTCGTGCAGCAGGCCAACGTCGGCATGGTGCTGCGCGTGATCACCACCACCATCCCCAATTTCGAGGACCTGAAGCTGCCGCCGGTGCTGAAGGACGTGGCGATGACCAAGCGCGGCCTGGTGCTGTTCGTCGGCGGCACGGGCTCGGGCAAGTCGACCTCGCTCGCGGCGATGATCGGCTACCGCAACGAGAACTCGCACGGCCACATCATCACCATCGAGGACCCGGTGGAGTACGTGCATCCGCACCGCAACTGCATCGTCACGCAGCGCGAGGTGGGCGTGGACACCGATTCCTGGGAAACCGCGCTCAAGAACACCCTGCGACAGGCGCCGGATGTGATCCTGATCGGCGAGATCCGCGACCGCGAGGTGATGGAGCACGCCATCGCCTTCGCCGAGACCGGCCACCTGTGCCTGGGCACGCTGCACGCCAACAACTCCAACCAGGCGATGGATCGCATCATCAACTTCTTCCCCGAGGAGCGGCGCCAGCAGCTGCTCATGGACCTGTCGCTCAACCTCAAGGGCGTGATCTCGCAGCGCCTGATCCCGGTGCGCGAAGGTCGCGGTCGCGCCGCGGCGGTGGAGGTGCTGCTCAATTCACCGCTGATCTCGGACCTCATCTTCAAAGGCGAGGTGCATGCCATCAAGGAGATCATGAAGAAATCGAGGGAGCTCGGCATGCAGACCTTCGACCAGGCCCTGTTCGAGCTCTACGAGCAGGGGCGCATCAGCTACGAGGACGCGCTGCGCTTCGCCGACTCCACCAACGAAGTGCGCCTGCAGATCAAGCTGCACGGCAAGGACGCCAAGGACAGGGACCTGTCCAAGGGCATCGAGCACCTCGACATCGTGTAGCGCCGGGGCCTGGCGGCCCGCCCGGGGGACGTGGCCATGCGGGACGCGAAGACCTGCCCGGTGTGCGGTTTTCTGCTGCGATACGAAGATCCTCCTGACCCTTCCTTCGGCGCGCTGCGCCACATCGCCGTCGAGCTGCTGCTCTGGACGGCGCTCGCCCTGTTGTTCGCCTTTCTCTGGGCGCCCCCGGAGGTGAACGAGTGGTATGCCGCGCTGGGGCTCGCCGCGCTTTGCACATGGCTGTGGCAGTTGCCGCGCCAGCGCGCCCAGGCGGCGGCCCTGCTCCAGCGGCGGCGCTACCGCTGCGCGCAATGCAAGCGCGATTTTCAGGCGGGAGACCTGGATTGAACTACGCCTGCCCGCTCTGCGGCGCGGATCTCGCTGGCCGCAAGCTCGCCGGCACCGTCATCGCGCGCATGGATGTCGAATGCCCGCGTTGCAAGGGCCGGCTGGTGGTGAACGTGCATGCCGCCGAATCGCTCGTCGTGCTGGGAACGGTGGCGGCCTGCGTCGCCCTCGCCTCGCTCGCGTACGCCTGGCAGAGCCAGGGGCTGCTGCTCGCGTCGCTCGCCGGCGCCATGTCGGGCGCAGGCGTCGTCTACGCCCTCGAGCGCACGTGGCTGCGCGCCTGGCCGCGCTATGCGGCGCGCGTACCGCCCGCACGAATGGAATAATGGGCGCCGGAAGTGATCTCACCGTGAGCACCCTGTTCGCGTTCCTCCACCATCTTGCCGCTTTCGCGCTGGTTGCCGCGCTGGCAGTGGAATTCGTACTGATCCGAGCGACGCTGGACACGCGCACGGCGCGCTGGCTGCAGCGCGCCGACATGATCTATGGCCTGTCCTCCGGGTTGCTGCTGGTGGTGGGGCTGCTGCGAGTGTTCCAGTTCGAGAAGGGCCCGGCCTACTACTTCCACAGCGCACCTTTTCTGGCCAAGTTGCTGCTGTTTCTCGCCGTGGGCTTGATCTCGATCGCGCCGACGCGCGAGTTCCTGTCCTGGCGCAGGATCCTGCAGCAGCATCAGGTGCCGGTGCTGAGCGAACAGCGGCGGCGGCGCCTGCGCGCCATCATGCACCTGGAGCTGGCGGGCGTGCTGCTCATCGTCCTGTGCGCCGCACTCATGGCGCGCGGCGTCGGCTACTTCGGCTGATGCGCGCGCTGAAGTGGGTGTTGGCCGCGCTGGGGGCGCTGGGCGCGCTCGTGGTCGGCGCCGGGGTGTACTTCTATACGACCGCGCCCGAGCGCGCGGTGCGCGCCGCCCTCGCCTTCGAGCGGCGCGTCGCCGGACTGGAGCGCAAGGAGATCGGCGTACCCGGCGGACTGACCTACGCCTACCTCGAAGGCGGCCGGGGCGAGCCGCTGCTCCTGCTGCACGGCTTCGGCGCCAACAAGGACAGCTTCACGCGCGTCGCCAAGTACCTCACGCCGCGCTACCGCGTGATCGTTCCCGACCACATCGGCTTTGGCGAATCCTCCAAGCCGCCGCAGGCCGACTACACGCCGCGCGCGCAGGCGACGCGGCTGCGGGGCTTGGCGCGGGCGCTCGGCGTGACGCGGCTGCACCTGGGCGGCAATTCGATGGGCGGGCACATCGCGCTCACCTACGCCGCGATGTACCCGAAAGAAGTCGAAAGCCTTTGGCTGCTCAGCGCGGCGGGGGTGTGGAGCGCGCCGCCGAGCGATGTCCGCAAGCGGATCGCAGCGACCGGCGAGAACCCGATGACCGTCCAGGACGAAGACGAGTTCGCGACCCTCGTTTCCCTGGTCACCGCGAAGCCGCTCATGATCCCGCGGCCGTTCCTCGACGTGCTGGCGCAGGAGCGCATCCGCAACTTCGCGCTGGAAGAGCGCATCTTCAAGCAGCTGGCGGCCGACTCCGTGGAAGAGCGCATCCGGGGCTTGGACATTCCGGCGCTCATCGTCTGGGGCCAGCAGGACCGGGTGCTGCATCCGGGCAGCGCCGGCATCCTGCAGATGCTGCTCATCCGCTCCGAAGTGGTGATGATGCGCAACGTGGGGCACCTGCCGATGGTCGAAGCACCGGAGGCGAGCGCAATTGAGTACCTGCGCTTTCGCGCGACCCTGTAGAGTAGACCCCGCGATGCACGACGAGAAGATCAAGGTCCGCGTCACCTCCACCGGCCAGACCCTGGACGTGGTCGTGTTCAGCAAGCGCCCCGAGGTCATCACCGTGGTGCTGGGCGAAGGCGTGCACAACGTGCGCTGCTC
>DASTTC010000404.1:0-5712 GCA_035760345.1 Burkholderiales bacterium
TCGCACGCTGCCCGATATTCACGAGCAGCCGCGCGCGTTGTGCGAGTTCAGCGGCAAGGTGCTGCTGGTGGTGAACACCGCGAGCGAGTGCGGCTTTACGCCGCAGTACGAGGGGCTGGAGTCGCTTTACCGCGCGTATCGCGACCGCGGGCTCATGGTCCTGGGCTTTCCCTCGAACGATTTCGGCGGCCAAGAGCCTGGCAGCAACAAGGCCATCGCCAAGTTCTGCGTCAACCAGTACGCGATCGACTTCCCCATGTTCGCGAAGTCGGGCGTGCGCGGCGCGCAGGCCAATCCCCTGTTCGCCGATCTCGCGCGCGCCACCGGCTCGCCGCCGAGGTGGAACTTCCACAAGTACCTGGTCGGCCGCGACGGCCGCGAGATGCTCGCCTTCGACTCGCGCGTGGCGCCGGAAGACCCGAAGTTCGTCGCGGCGATCGAGCGCCTGCTGGGCGCGAAGTAGCCCTCAGGCCGCCGCGAGCGAGCGCCGGTAGCGCGACAGATCCTGCAACGAGCGGATCGGCGCGTCGAACAGCTTCGACAGGTTGACCAGGATCATGTCGGAGACCTTCTTCTCCCACTCGCGGTCGAAGCGGATCTGCTCGTCCAGCCAGCGCTCGAGCCACGCCGGATCGGGCAGTTTGGATTGCACGGTGTCGTGCGGGAACAGCGCCTGGTTGACGTGCAGGTTGGTCGGGTGCAGCGGCTTGCCCGAGCGCCCCGCCGCGGCCATCAGCAGGCCCATCCTGGCGAAGGACGCCTTCACCGCGTCGCCGCCGCGCACCAGCGAGCGCTTCATGTACTGCAGGTAGGCGCCGCCGTGGCGCGCCTCGTCCCGGGAGATGAGGCCGTAGAGGTGCCGGATCACCGGCTCGGTGTGCCACTCGGCGGCGCAGCGGTACCAGTGGTTGAGCCGGATCTCGCCGCAAAAGTGCAGCATCAGCGTCTGCTCGGGCGGCGCCGGATCGAACGCAAAGCGCACGGCGTGTAGCTCGTCCTCAGTGGGCACCAGCGCCGGCCGGAAGCGGCGCAGGTACTCGATGAGCGCGAGCGCGTGCTTTTGCTCCTCGTAGAACCACACCGACATGAAGGCGCAGAAATCGCTGTCGTCGCGGTTATCGCGCAGGAACATCTCGGTCGCGGGCAGCGCCGCCCACTCAGTAATGGCGTTCATCTTGATGGTGAGCGCCTGCTCATCCGAAAGGCGCGAGGCGTCGAACGCGTCCCAGGGCACGTCCCGCTCCAGGCTCCAGCGCACGCGTTCCAGCGACTTGAAGATCTCGGGATAGAGCATCGGTTCCATGGCTGGATGATACGCACACCCGGCTCAGGGCGCGCTGAAGTCCGGCGCGATCCGGTCGATCCGGTCGGTCACCAGGCAATCGACCCCCAGGGCGAGCAGCCGTCTGGCGGTGCGCCGGTCGTTGACGGTCCAGGCGAGCACGGCACAGCCCGCGCTGTGCGCCTCCTCGACCACGCGCGCGCGGATCGTGCGGTGGTTGGCGTGCAGCGCGACGCACTCGAGGTCCTGCAGCATCTCGCGCCAGCGCGGCGGCAGACGCCCGGCCAGCAACCCGCGCGGCAACTGCGGCTCGGCCTGGCGCGCGGCGAGCAGCGCCACCGGGGAAAAGGACGACAGCACCGGCTGCAACGGCGCGCCGCGCCAGTGCTCGGCCGCCATGCGCGCGACCGCGTCACCGGTACGCCGCTCGTAGCCCCTCGCGGGCTTGATCTCGACGTTGGCCCACAGTCCCAGCTCGCGGCACAGGCGCGCGGCGTCTGCGAAGCGCGGAATCGGCTCGCCCGCGCCCGCGTCGAAGGCCGCCATTTGCGCGTGGCTCAGGTCCGGCACGCGGCCGCGGCCGCTGGTGGTGCGCTCAAGCGTTTCGTCGTGCATCAGCACCGGCGTGCCGTCGCCCGCCAGCATGACGTCGAACTCCACGCCGCCGAAGCCCATCTGCGCGCCCAGGCGGATGGCGCCGAGCGTGTTCTCCGGCGCGAGCGCGCCGCCGCCGCGGTGCGCCAGGATCCGCGGGTAGGGCCAGCGGGTCACACCTCGATGCGCTTGCCGCTTTCCGGGTCGAACAGGTGCATGTGCTCGGCCGCGAAGCGCAGCGGCAGGCGTCCTTGCTTCGCCACCACCGAAGTATGCAGGCGCGCCGCCACCCGAGCGCCCGACTGGTCGACGCCGAGGTGGCCGTAGACCAGCGAATCCGAGCCGAGCAGCTCGATGAAGTCGATGTCGGGGTTCATCATCGCGGCGCCGGGCTCGCAGGTTTCGAAGTGCTCCGGGCGCACGCCGAGCAGGACGTCGCGGCCGTCGAACGCGGCGCGCGGCTCGGGAAGGCGCACGTGCACCCCGCCGTTGCCGGCGGCGGCGAGCACCTTGCCGCCCTCCCCGATGCGTCCCGGAATCAGGTTCATCGGCGGCGAGCCGATGAACCCGGCGACAAAGGTGCTGGCGGGCTTCTGGTACACCTCGAGCGGCGCGCCGATCTGCTCGCTCTTGCCCGCATTCATGATCAGCATGCGGTGCGCGAGCGTCATCGCCTCCACCTGGTCGTGCGTGACGTACAGCGTGGTGGTCTTCAGGCGCTGGTGCAGGGACTGCAGTTCGCTGCGCATCTGCACGCGCAGCTTGGCATCCAGGTTCGACAGCGGCTCGTCGAACAGGAACACGTGCGGCTCGCGCACGATGGCGCGCCCCATCGCCACGCGCTGGCGCTGGCCGCCGGAGAGCTCGCGCGGGCGGCGCTTGAGCAGCGCGGAAAGCTCGAGGATCCCAGCCGCGCGCTGCACCCGGGCATCGATGTCAGACTTCGCGCGACCCTGGATCCGCAAGCCATAGGCCATGTTGTCGTACACGCTCATGTGCGGGTAGAGCGCGTAGTTCTGGAACACCATGGCGATGTTGCGGTCCTTGGGCTCGAGGTCGTTCACCACCCGCTCGCCGATGGCGATCTCGCCGGAAGAGATCTCCTCCAGGCCGGCCACCATGCGCAGCAGCGTCGACTTGCCGCAGCCGGAGGGCCCGACCATCACCACGAACTCCCCGTCCTTGATGTCCATGGAAATGCCGTGGATCACCTTCACGGGACCATAAGACTTGTGCACGTTGCGGATCGATACGGCGGCCATTACTTTTCGGTCTCCACGAGTCCCTTCACGAACCACTTCTGCATCACCAGCACCACCACCGCCGGCGGCAGCAGCGCGAGCATCGCCGTGGCCATCACCAGATTCCACTCGTTGGCGGCGTCGCCGCCGACGATCATGCGCTTGATGCCGATGACCGCGGTGTACATCGATTCGTCCGTGGTGATGAGCAGCGGCCACAGGTACTGGTTCCAGCCGTAGATGAACTGGATGACGAACAGGGCCGCCATGCTGGTCTTGGAGAGCGGCAGCACCACGTCCCAGAAAAAGCGCATCGGCCCCGCACCGTCCATGCGCGCGGCCTCGGCGAGCTCGTCCGGGATGGTCATGAAGAACTGGCGGAACAGGAACGTCGCGGTGGCCGAAGCGATGAGCGGCAGCGACAGGCCGGCGTAGGAGTTCAGCATGCCCAGGTCGGCGATCACCTGGAAGGTCGGGATGATGCGCACCTCCACCGGCAGCATCAGCGTGATGAAGATCATCCAGAAGAAGAACATGCGCAGCGGGAAGCGGAAATAGACGATGGCGAACGCCGAGATCAGCGAGATCGAGATCTTGCCGAGGGTGATGCACAGTGCGACCACCGTGCTGTTGAACAGCATGGTCGCCACCGGCGCCTTGGAGCCCGTCGCGGTGCCGGCGAACAGCACCTGCGAATAGTTTTCGACCAGCCGGTCGCCGGGCCACAGCGGCATCGGCGCCACCATGATTTGTTCGAGCGGCAGCGTCGAGGCGACAAAGGTCACGTACACCGGGAACGCGATGACGATGACGCCGAGGATCAGGATCCCGTGCGACAGGACATCGAGCCAGGGCCGTCGCTCTACCATGACGCTCCCATCAGTACTGCACCCGGCGCTCGATGTAGCGGAACTGCACCACCGTGAGCGCGATGACGATGGCCATCAGGATCACGGACTGCGCGGACGACCCGCCGAGGTCGGCCGCCTTGACGCCGTCGTGATAGACCTTGTAGATGAGGATCGTCGTGGACTGGGCGGGACCGCCCTGCGTAATCGCATCGATGATGCCGAACGTGCCGAAGAACGCGTAGACGACGTTCACCACCAGCAGGAAAAACGCCGTCGGCGAGAGCAGCGGGAAGATGATCGACCAGAAGCGCCGCCCGGGACCGGCGCCGTCGATCGCCGCGGCCTCGAGAAGCGGCTTCGGGATCGACTGCAGGCCGGCGAGGAAAAACAGGAAGTTGTAGCTGATCTGGTTCCACACCGCGGCCATGATGACGAGCAGCATCGCCTGGTTGCCGTTGATCACCCAGTTCCAGTGCACGCCGAATACGTGCAGCATGTAGTAGGTCACGATGCCGATCGAGGGCGCGAACATGAAGGCGTACAGCACGCCCGCCACCGCCGCCGCCACCGCGTAGGGCCAGATGAGCAGCGTCTTGTAGGCCATGGCGCCGCGCACCACGCGATCGGCCATCACGGCAAGCAGCAGCGAAAGCCCGATGCCGATGCCGGCGACCGCGATGCTGAAAACCGCGGTGGTCTTGAACGACGCCAAGTAATGCGAGTCGTTGATCAGCGTCTGGAAGTTCTGCAGGCCGACGAACTGGGTCCTCAGCCCGAAGGCGTCCTGCAGCTGGAACGAATACCAGACGGCCTGCGACGCCGGCCAGAAGAAGAACACCACCGTGATGGCGAGCTGCGGCGCCACCAGGACGAACGGCAGCCACGCCGAGCGGAAGACGACGCGTTTTTCCATTCCGCTCGGCGGGTGCGACTGCGGGCAGCTGCGACTACTTGTTGGCCTTCTCGAACTGCCTGAGGAGCTCGTTGCCGCGCTTCACGGCCTCGTCGAGCGCAGCCTTGGCGCTCTTCTTGCCGGCGAACGCCGCTTCCAGTTCCTCCTCGATGATGGTGCGTCCCTGCACGAAATTGCCGAAGCGCAGGCCCTTGGAGTTGGCCGTTGGCGTCTTGTTGGTGAGCTGCTTGACGGCGGTGTCACGGCCTGGATTCTTTTCGTAGAACCCGGACTTGCGCGTCAATTCGTAGGCCGCCAGCGTAATCGGCACGTAGCCCGTCTTGATGTGCCACTCCATCTGCACCTCGGGCTTCGACAGGAACGTAAAGAACTTGGCGACGCCCTTGTACTCCTCGGCCTTGCGGCCGCTCATCACCCACAGCGACGCCCCGCCGATGATCCCGTTCTGCGGCGCGCCCTTCACGTCGTCGTGGTAGGGCAGGACGTTCAGCTGCCAGTCGGTCTTGCCCGCCTTGATGGTGCCGCCCAGCGCCCCGGCGCTGATGGTGGCCATCGCGCACTCGCCGCTCTGGAACTTGGCATCGGCCTGGTTCCCGCGTCCGGCGTAGGTGAACAACCCCTTCTTCGACATGTCCGAGAGCATCTGGATGTGCTTGACGTGCGTGGGCGAATTGATGGTGAACACCGTGTCCAGCCCGCCCATGCCGTTTTGCTTGGTGCCGATCGGCACGTTGTGCCAGGCGCTGAAGTTCTCGATGTGCACCCAGGACGGCCAGCCCGTGGTGTAGACGCAGTCCTGGCCGGCGGCCTTCAGCTTCTCGGCGGTGGCGA
>DASTTC010000405.1:0-19971 GCA_035760345.1 Burkholderiales bacterium
TGCTCGACATTGCCACCCTGGTCGTCACCTACGTCATGCTCGGCTGGGGCTTGAACATCGTCGTCGGCCTGGCGGGACTGCTCGACCTGGGCTACGTCGCGTTCTATGCGGTGGGCGCCTACAGCTATGCGCTGCTCGCGCTGTACTTCGATCTGGGCTTCTGGATCTGCCTGCCGTTCGCCGGAATCGTGGCGGCGTTCGCCGGCATCCTGCTCGGATTTCCGGTGCTGCGGCTGCGCGGCGACTATCTGGCGATCGTGACGCTCGGTTTCGGCGAGATCGTCCGCATCATCCTGCTCAACTGGTATCAGTTCACCAAGGGTCCCGACGGGCTCTCGGGCATTCCGCGACCGACGTTCTTCGGGCTGCCCATGACGCGCGAAGCGCCTGACGGCGGGGCCACGTTCCACAGCTTCTTCGGCCTCGAGTACGCGCCGATCGACCGCCTGATCTTCCTGTACTACCTGGCGCTCGCGCTGGCCCTGGTCACCAATCTGTTCACCCTGCGCATCCGCAAGCTTCCCGTGGGACGCGCGTGGGAAGCGCTGCGCGAGGACGAGATCGCCTGCCGCAGCCTCGGCGTGCATCCGCGCAATACCAAGCTCACCGCGTTCGCCATCGGCGCCATGTTCGGCGGCTTCGGCGGCGCCTTCTTCGCCACGCGCCAGGGCTTCGTCAGCCCGGAGAGTTTCACGTTCATCGAGTCGGCGATCATCCTCGCCATCGTGGTGCTGGGCGGCATGGGCAGCCAGATCGGCATCGTGCTCGCCGCGATCCTGCTGATCGGCCTGCCCGAGGTGTTCCGCGAGCTGAACCTGTACCGCATGCTCGCCTTCGGCATCGCCATGGTCGCCATCATGACCTGGCGCCCGCGCGGGCTGCTCGCGCACCGCGAGCCCACGGTGCGCCTCGATCACGGCCCGCCCAAATGAATCCGCTGCTGTCGATCGAGCACCTGACGATGCGCTTCGGCGGGCTGGTCGCGGTGGACGACGTGTCGTTCGACGCGCCGTCGCAGAAGATCACGGCGGTCATCGGCCCCAACGGCGCCGGCAAGACCACGGTGTTCAACTGCCTGACCGGTTTCTACAAGCCGACCTCGGGGCTGATGCGGTTACGCCATCCGGCGCACGGCGAGTTTCTGCTCGAGCGCATGGAGGGCCACGCCATTCCGGCGCAGGCAGGGGTGGCGCGCACGTTCCAGAACATCAGGCTGTTTCCCGGCATGTCGGTGCTCGAGAACCTGCTTGTCGCCCAGCACAATGCGCTGATGCGCGCCTCGGGCTACACGCTCGGGGCTCTGCTCGGTGTTGGCGGCTACGCGGCGGCCGAGCGGCGCGCCATCGAGCGCGCGCGCTATTGGCTGGAGCGCGTGGGCCTCGTCGAGCGCGCCGACGCCGATGCCGGCAACCTGCCGTACGGCGCGCAGCGCCGCCTCGAGATCGTGCGCGCCCTGTGCACCGAGCCGGTGCTGCTGTGCCTGGACGAGCCGGCCGCAGGCCTCAACCCGCGCGAATCCGCGGAGCTGAACGAGCTGCTCAGGTACATCCGTGACGAGCACCGCGTGACGCTGCTGCTGATCGAGCACGACATGAGCGTGGTCATGGAGATCTCCGACCACGTGGTGGTGCTCGACTACGGCCGCAAGATCTCACAAGGCGCGCCCGAGAAGGTGCGCAACGACCCGAAGGTGATCGCTGCCTACCTCGGCGAGGAGGAGCTGGACGAAGAGGCGGGGCGGCCGTGACGGTGCTTCGCGTCGCGGACGTGCACGCCGCCTACGGGCCGATCAAGGCCCTGCACGGCATCGACATGGAGGTCGCCGCAGGCGAGATCGTCACGCTGATCGGCGCCAATGGGGCCGGCAAGTCGACGCTGCTGATGACCATCTGCGGCAATCCGCGCGCTTCGCGCGGGCGCATCGAGTTTCTGGGCGAAGACATCACGCAGCTGCCGACGCACGAGATCGTGCGCCGCGGCGTGGCGCAAGCGCCCGAAGGCCGGCGCCTGTTCGCGTTCATGAGCGTGGTCGAGAACCTGCGCATGGGCGCGGTGAGCGCCGACCCGCGGCACTTCGACGAGGATCTGGAGCGCGTTTTCACGTTCTACCCGATCCTGCGCCAGCGGCGCGACCAGCGCGGCGGCACGCTCTCGGGGGGCGAGCAGCAGATGCTTGCCATCGCGCGCGCGCTGATGGGCCGGCCGAAGCTGCTGCTGCTCGATGAGCCCTCGCTCGGGCTCGCGCCGCTGCTGGTGAAGCAGATCTTCGGCGTGATCCGCGAGATCAACGCGCGCGATGGCGTGACCGTATTCCTGGTCGAGCAGAACGCCCATCACGCCCTGCGCATCGCGCATCGCGGCTACGTCATGGCCAACGGCCGGATCGTGCTGTCGGGCACCGGCCGCGAGCTCCTCGCCAATGCCGAGGTGCGCCGGGCGTACCTCGAAGGGGGGCGGTAATGCAGACGCTGCTCGGCAACAGTGTTGGGGTCTACCTCGGGCTGACCCTGTGCCTGATGGGGTTCGCCGCCTTCATGACCGGCCAGGCGACGGCGCTCACCTGGAAGCCCTTCTGGCACCCGGTCGTCTACGCGCTCCTGCTCGGGCTGGCTGATCGGTTCCTCGCCTATGCGCTGTTCGAGGGCAGCCTGCTGTCCCTATCCGCCTACCTGATCGACACGGCCAGCCTGATGGCGATCGCGCTGCTCGCCTGGCGCCTGGGCCGCGCGCGCAAGATGGTGTCGCAGTACCCGTGGCTGTACGAGCGCGCCGGTCCGCTTTCCTGGCGCGCCAAGACGCCGCCCGGCGCGTAGTCGTTGTGCTAAAGTCATTCCACCCGATTTCCGAGGAGGATCCAGCCATGAAAACGCGCGTTTCCGTCAGTGTCTTTCTGGCCGCGGCGCTGAGCGCCTCCGGCTCCGCCGCCTGGTCGCAGATCGTCATTGCCACCGCCGGCCCGATGACCGGGCAGTACGCGTCTTTCGGCGAGCAGATGCGCCGTGGCGCGGAGCTGGCGGTGGCGGACATCAACGCCAAGGGCGGGGTGATGGGCAAGAAGCTGGTGCTGAAAATCGGCGACGACGCCTGCGATCCGAAGCAGGCGGTGGCGGTGGCCAACCAGTTCGTGAGCGACAAGGTGGTGTTCGTCGCCGGCCACTTCTGCTCGGGCTCCTCGATCCCTGCCTCCAAGGTCTACACGGAGGAGGGCATCCTGCAGATATCGCCTGCCTCGACCAATCCGAAGCTCACCGACGAGGGCGGGCCCAACGTGTTCCGCGTGTGTGGCCGCGACGACCAGCAGGGCGCGGTCGCCGGCAACTACCTCGCCGAGCGGTTCAAGGGTAAGAAAATCGCGGTCATTCACGACAAGACCGCGTACGGCAAGGGCCTCGCCGACGAGACCAAGAAGCAGTTGAACAAGCGCGGCGTGAAGGAGGCGATGTACGAAGCCTATACGGCGGGCGAGAAGGACTACTCGGCGCTGGTGTCGAAGATGAAGAGCGAGAACATCGACGTGGTCTACGTCGGCGGCTATCACACCGAGGCCGGGCTGATCGTGCGCCAGGCGCGCGATCAGGGCTACAAGGTGCAGCTGGTATCGGGCGATGCGCTGGTTACGGACGAGTACTGGAAAATCACCGGCAGCGCCGGCGAAGGCACGCTGATGACCTTCAGCCCCGATCCGCGCAAGAACGCGGCGGCGACCGCCGTGGTGAAGAAGTTCCGCGCGCAGAAGTACGAGCCCGAAGGCTACACGCTGTACACCTACGGCACGATCCAGGCTTGGGCCCAGGCGGTCACGCAGGCGAAATCGACGCAGTGGAAGAAGGTCGCCGATGCGCTGCGCAAGGGCAAATTCCCGACCGTCCTTGGCACCCTTGGCTTCGACAAGAAGGGCGATGTCACCGCGCCCGGCTATGTCTTCTACGTCTGGAAGGACGGCAAGTACGACTACGCCAAGTAGCGCCGCACTTTGCGGCCGGGCGCGCTAGCGCCCGGCCACGTCAGCCTGGGTGGTGAAGCTGTCGGCATAGAACTCGTCCTCGGGCAGGCCGCAGCCGGTGGTGAAGTCCTTGCGCGCCGCATCCACCATCACCGGGACGCCGCACGCATAGACCTGGTGACCCGACAGGTCTGGGAAGTCCGCCATCGCGGCGCGGTGCACGAACCCGGTGCGGCCGGTCCAGCCGTCTTCCGGCTGCGCCTCGGAGATCACCGGCACGTACTTGAGCAGCCCTCGCGCCGCCCAGCCCTCGGCGAGTGCGCTCCTGTAGAGATCCCTCGGCCGGCGCCCGCCCCAGTAGAGCGTCATGGGGCGAGTCACGCCCTTCGCCGCGGCTTCCTCGATGATCGACTTGATGGGCGCAAAGCCGGTGCCCGAGGCGACGAACACGATCGGCTTGGCGGAATCCTCGCGCAGGAAGAAGGTGCCGAGCGGCCCTTCGAAGCGCAGGATGTCGCGTTCCTTCATCTTGCCGAAGACATGGTCGGTGAACTGCCCGCCGGCGACATGGCGCACGTGCAACTGCAGGAACTCCGAGTCATGCGGCGCGTTCGCCATCGAGAAGCTGCGGCGCGAGCCGTCTTTCAGGAGGAACTCGAGGTACTGCCCGGCGAGGAACACGAGCTTCTCGTTCGCGGGCAGCTTCAGGTGCAGCCCCATGACGTCGTCGGCGAGGCGTTCAAGTTTGTGCACCCGGCAGGGCAGGGTTTTCACCTCGATGCCCTTCACCGCGCCGACCGTGCGCGCCTCGATCACCAGGTCGGTCAGCGGCTTCGCCTGGCAGAAAAGCGCCTTGCCCTGCGCCTTTTCCTCTTCGCTCAGCGCCTTGGGCTGGTACACGCCGTAATCCACCGATCCCGTGACGATTCGCCCCTTGCAGCTGCCGCAGGCGCCGTTCCTGCAGCCGTACGGCAGCACAAACCCCTGGCGCAGGGCCGCCACGAGTACTGCCTCGCCTTCCTCGACCTGGAACTGGTGACCGCTCGGCTGGATCGTGACGCTGTGCATGTCGCTAAAATGGCTTCGATGAAAAGGTTGCTGATCGCAGGCTACGGCGACGTCGCGCGCCGCGCTGCGCCGCGGCTCGAGACCCGCTACGCGGTGCACCCGCTATCGCGCCGCCTGGGATTCGACTTCGACCGCCCCGAGACGCTGGCGTCGCTGCCCGAGGCCGATGCCGTGCTGCATTGCGCCCCGCCGCCGGCGGCCGGCTCGGCCGATACACGCACTACGCACCTGCTTGCCGCGCTCGCGAAGGGCCGGATTCTACCGGCGCGCGTGGTCTACGTCAGCACCAGCGGCGTGTATGGGGACTGCGGCGGCGCACGCGTGGACGAGGCGCGCGCCGTGCGGCCACGAACCGACCGCGCCCGCAGGCGCGTGGACGCGGAACGCAAGCTTGCACTTTGGTGCAGCGAGCGAGGGGTCGCGCTGGTGATCCTGCGCGTGCCCGGGATCTACGCTGCAGACCGCCTGCCGCTGGAACGGCTGCGCCAGGGCACGCCGGTGCTGCGCCAGGAGGACGACGTGTACACCAATCACATCCACGCCGAGGACCTGGCGGCGATCATGGTACGCGCGCTCGAAGACGGCGCGCCGGCGGGGACCTACAACGCGAGCGACGACAGCGAGCTGCGCATGGGCGACTGGTTCGACCTGGTGGCCGAGCGCGCGGGGCTGCCGCGCCCGCCGCGCATCGCCCGCCGCGAAGCACCGGAGCGCATCGCGCCGGAGCTCCTGTCGTTCATGAGCGAATCGCGACGCCTCGCCAACCGCCGCATGAAGGAAGGGCTGGGCGTGCGGCTGCGCTACCGCACGGTGTTCGAGGGCGTGCCGCGACCGGTGGCGGCCGCATGAGCGCGCTTCTCGTGCTGACCAATCTGCCGGACCGCGCCGCGGCGGAGAAGCTGGCCGACGCGCTCATCGAGAAGCGGGTCGCCGCGTGCATCAATATCCTCGCGCCCTGCCGTTCCGTTTACCGCTGGCAAGGCGCGGTTCAGCACGACGAGGAGCACCCGGTGCTCATCAAGTCGACGCAGGCGGCCTACCCCGCGCTCGAGGCGCAGATCCGCGCGCTGCATCCATACGAACTTCCTGAGATCGTGGCGGTCCCAATCGAGCACGGGCTACCGGCTTACCTCGACTGGGTGGCCGCGCAGACCCAACCCGCCCAATGACGCGAATCCTGCTCCTGTGGCTCGCACTCGCGAGCGTGGCGCCACCGGCGCTGTCGCAGCAGGAATTGCTCGAGCCCGAGCAGGCGTTCCGCTTTTCTGCGCGCGCCCTGGGGGCGGACGCGCTCGAGATCCGCTTCGAGATTGCGGACGGCTATTACCTGTATCGCGAGCGATTCCGCTTCGAAGCCGAGAACGCCCAGCTCGGCGCGGCAGAATTGCCCGCGGGTGAGCGCAAGACCGACCAGTTCTTCGGTGACACGGAGACCTACCGCAAGGCGGTAAACATCCGCGTGCCGGTCGCCCCCGGCGGCGCGGATCCGGTGCGGCTCGTCGTTACCTCGCAGGGCTGCGCCGACATCGGCGTGTGCTACGTGCCGATGGAATCGCGCGCATCGATCCGGCTTGCTGCGGCGAGCGCGTCCCCGAGCGAGGGGTCGCGCTCGGTAGGCGCGGTGCCGCAGTGGTCTATCTACGCGAGCGATCAGGACATCGCCGCGCTGTTTCAGGGACAGTTCCTGCCGGTGCTCATCGGGTTCTTCGGCCTGGGCCTGCTGCTGGCGTTTACACCCTGCGTGCTGCCCATGATCCCGATTCTGTCCTCGATCATCGCCGGCGAGGGGCGCAGCTTGACCAAGCCGCGCGCGCTCGCGCTCTCCGCGAGCTACGTGCTCGGCATGGCGCTCACTTATGCGGTGGCGGGCGTAGCCGCCGCATATTCGGGTTCGATGCTTGCAGCGGCGCTGCAGAATGCCTGGGTGCTCGGTGCGTTCGCGGCGGTGTTCGTGTGGCTCGCGCTGTCGATGTTCGGCTTGTATGAAATCTCGCTGCCCGGCTTCTTGCACCAGCGCCTGTCTGCTGCGCACCAGCGGCTGCGCGGCGGGCGCATCGCGTCGGTGGCGGCGATGGGGGCCTTCTCGGCGGTCATTGTCAGCCCCTGCGTCGCGGCGCCGCTTGCTGGCGCGCTGCTCTACATTTCCCAGACGCGCGATGTCGTGCTCGGGGGCGGAGCGCTGTTTGCCATGGCGCTCGGCATGGGTGCGCCGCTGATCGCATTGGGCGTGTCGGAAGGCGCATTGCTGCCGAAGGCGGGCGCATGGATGAAGTCAGTAAAGGCATTCTTCGGTGTCCTGCTGCTGGCGGTGGCCATCTGGATCGTTTCCCCAGTGCTGCCGGGGGGGGTGGTGATGCTGGCGTGGGCGGCCCTTCTGGTCGGCACCGGCGTGTACCTGCGAGCCATCGATCGGCTGCCGGTGGAGGTGTCCGCGTCGATGCGGCTGGCCAAGGCCTTAGGCGTGATGACGCTGGTCGCCGGGCTCGCCTTGCTGGTGGGTGCGCTCGCCGGTAGCCGCGCTCCACTGCGTCCGCTCGCCGGTCTGGTAGCGGGAGGCGCAGCTGCGGCGCATACGCCGTTCCAGCGCGTCGGTTCGCTCGACGAACTGCAGGCGAAGTTGCGCGCCCCGGGCAGGCCGGTGATGCTGGACTTTTATGCCGACTGGTGCGTGTCCTGCAAGGAAATGGAGGCCTTCACCTTCACCGATGCGCGCGTGCGCGCCCAGCTCGACCGGATGCTGCTGCTGCAGGCCGATGTGACCGCCAACAACGAAGCCGACAATGCCCTGCTCAAGCGCTTTTCGCTGTTCGGGCCGCCGGGCATCATCTTCTTCGATGCGCAGGGGCGCGAGATCCGCGGATTGCGCGTGATCGGCTATCAGGACGCCGAGCGTTTTCTCAAGATCCTGGAGCTCGCGCAGGCGCCCTAGGCTAGCCGCCCTTTCTCAGCTCGCGCGCGGCCTCGAGCGCGAAGTAGGTCAGGATGCCGTCGGCGCCGGCGCGCTTCATCCCCAGCAGGGCCTCCATCATGCAGCTCTTGGGTAGCCAGCCGTTGTCGATCGCGCCGCGCAGCATCGAGTACTCGCCGGATACCTGATAGACGTAAGTCGGCGCCCTGAACTCGTCCTTCACGCGTCGCACGATGTCCAGATACGGCATACCCGGCTTCACCATGACCATGTCGGCGCCCTCGGCGAGATCGAGCCCCACCTCCCACAGCGCTTCGTCACTGTTGGCCGGATCCATCTGGTAGGTTTTCTTGTCGCCCTTGCCGAGGTTCTTCGCTGAGCCGACCGCGTCGCGAAACGGACCGTAGAAGCCGGAGGCATACTTGGCGGCGTAGGCGAGGATCTTCGTATGGATGTGGCCCGCCTGCTCGAGCGCGGCGCGGATGCGGCCGATGCGTCCGTCCATCATGTCGGACGGCGCGACGATGTCCACGCCGGCCCGGGCCTGGCATAGCGCCTGTTTGGCCAACACGTCCAGCGTGACGTCGTTGAGGATGTATCCCGACTTGTCGATGACGCCATCCTGGCCGTGCGACGTATAGGGATCGAGCGCGACGTCGGTCATGATGCCCAGCTCGGGAAAGCGCTTCTTCAAGGCCGCCACCGCGCGTGGAACCAGCCCCTTCGCATTGAATGCCTCCCGGCCATCGAGGCTTTTCAGCTTCTGGTCGATGACCGGGAACAGAGCAAGGGCCGGGATGCTCAGCTTCACGCATTCCTCGGCGACCGGCAGCAGGCGGTCCACCGTCACGCGTTCCACGCCCGGCATCGAAGCCACTTTTTCGGTGCGGTCTTTGCCGTCGAGCACGAACACCGGGTAGATGAGGTCGTTCGCGGTGATTACCGTCTCGCGCATCAGACGACGGGAGAAATCGTCTCGCCGCATGCGCCGCATGCGCACCGAGGGAAACTGGCCGTATATCTTCATGGTGCTGATTTTCCTCGAAGTTTCGAATCAAGGAACTTTCGCTGCCCGGGGGAATCTTACCTTCGGACGATGCAAGTCGTCTCCCGCTTCTCCTCCCTGAGCGGGTTGCCTTAATCTC
Organism: Burkholderiales bacterium; assembly: GCA_035760345.1. Taxonomy (GTDB): domain Bacteria; phylum Pseudomonadota; class Gammaproteobacteria; order Burkholderiales; family SG8-39; genus JAABQT01. The sequence continues at coordinate 9,065 of DASTTC010000405.1, forward strand.
CATTAAGGCGTTTCGCCCCCGGTTTATATCCCCTTTGCCGGGGGCCTTTTATTCCTCGCGCGCTGCCCTAAGCCACTCGTCGAGCAGCGCGCGCGCGTCCTCCACGCCCTCGCCGCTGTGGCTGGAGAACAGCATCACGCGCGCGCCGGGATCGGACGACTCGAAGCGGGCCTGAGCTTTCTGCAGCAAGGCCAGGCGTTCGCGGCGCGACAACTTGTCCGATTTCGACAGGAGGACGAGCAGCCGGCGACCGGCGGGCCGCAGCCATTGCAGCAAGTGTTCATCATGCTGGGTGAACGGATGTCGCGCGTCCATCAGCACGGTAATGCCGGCGAGCGCCTGGCGCGTGGCCAGATAGCCGCCGACGAGCTCGTTCCATTGCTCGCGGATCGCCTGGGGCACGCGCGCATAGCCGTAGCCCGGCAGGTCGACCAGGCGGCCGCCGCCCGCGAGGTCGAAGAAATTGATGGTCTGGGTGCGTCCAGGCGTCTTGGAAACATACGCCAGGCGTTTTCGATTCGCCAGTGCGTTGATCGCGCTGGACTTGCCGACGTTCGAGCGTCCCGCGAACGCCAGCTCGGGCGCGTCTTGTGGCGGCAGTCCGCCAGTGACCCCTGCGGAGATCAGATATTCCACCCGCGAGAACGCGCTGCTGGATGCTGGCATGTCTGAAATTCTAATAAAATGAGGCGTTTCCTACCGAATCCGGGAGCTGCAGAATGAATCGTATGCTGGCGATGGCGCTCGCCACGGGCTTGATGTGGACTGCGCAGACCGCAGCACAGGGCGCGCCAAAGCCCGATCTCGCGAGCGGCGAGAAGATCGCCAAGCAGGTATGTGCCGCCTGCCATGCCGCAGACGGCAACAGCCCCACGCCCGTCAATCCCAAGCTCGCGGGCCAATTCGCGGCCTATCTGCACAAGCAGCTCGTGGGCTTCAAGCCCCAGGGCGCCAAGAAGGCGGCCCGTGAGAATGCGGTCATGGCCGGCATGGTCGCCGCTCTTTCTGATGCGGACATGCGTGCCCTTGCGGCCTACTATGAGTCGCAAACCCTGCGTCCGGCCGATGCCAGCGACAAGGACCTAGCGGCGCTTGGGCAGAAGATATGGCGGGGCGGAATCGCCGAGAAAGGCGTGCCGGCATGCGCCGGGTGCCACGGGCCGGACGGCGCGGGCATACCCGGCCAATACCCGAGGCTCTCAGGGCAGTTTCCGCAGTACCTGGAGGCACAGCTCAGGCTGTTCCGCGACGGGGCACGCGCCAATGACCCCAACGGCATGATGCGGGGTACCGCAGCGCGGCTGAGTGACCGGGAAATCAGGGCAGCGGCCGAGTACGCCGCCGGCTTGCGCTAGGCGGCGCGAAATAATCGCGTGCCCGCGGTGTTCACCCCAGAGTCGGTCTTGCGGCTTGACCCCCCGACGGCGAAGTCGTCGGGGACACGATGGGTGAGGTCATTCGCAACACCACCGGCCAGCTGACGCCCGAGGATCTTTCCGCCGTGGTGGCTTACCTGCGATCGCTGCCGCCGGCCGCAGAGGCCCCGCGCTGAGCCCTTGCGCTGGTTGACGGAATAGCGCGGCCCGGGGCACTGTTCCATCCGATGAGCGATGCCCGGAGCCTGGTCGCATTGATTCCGCGCCTGCGGCGCTATGCGCGTGCCCTGGTCGTCGAGCGCGGCGCGGCGGATGATCTGGTGCAGGACACCTTGGAGCGTGCGTGGTCCAAGCTGCACCTTTTCCGGCACGGCACGAACCTGCGCGCCTGGCTTTTCACGGTGATGCACAACGTACACGTGAATCGGGTGCGCGCCGCGCGGCCTACCGACATGCTTGAAGATGACATGCCGGAGCTGGCGCAGCAGGCCGCCCAGGGCGATGCGCTGGTGGTGCGTGACTTGGAGCGTGCCATCGCGGCGCTGCCCACCGCGCAGCGTGAGGTCCTGCTGCTGGTGGCGCTCGAAGACCTCAGTTACGACGAGACGGCACGCGTGCTCGGCATCCCCATCGGCACGGTGATGTCGCGATTGGCGCGGGCGCGTGAGAAAGTGCGTGCGTCGATGGATGGAAAGACCGGATCGAAGCTGCAAGTCGTCAAATGAGTGACGAGACACAGACGATTGGCGAAAGGGACCTGCAGGCCTGGGTCGACGGCCGCCTCTCGCCGGAGCGCCGCGCCGAGGTTGAGGCGTGGCTCGCCGCGCATCCGGAGGAGGCGGAGCGTGCCGCCGCGTATCGCTCCCTGAGCGAACAGCTGCGCACGCACTTCGACGCGGTGCTCGAAGAGCCCGTGCCAGCACGGCTGCAGGAGACCATGGCGCCGCGCCGGCGCTGGCGTGCCGCCGCGGCGATTGCGGGATGGATCGCCGTGGGCGCGGCATTGGGCGGCGCTACGGTGTGGCAACTGCAGGCGCAGCGCGGCCCGGTGCCGGTGGCGCAGCCCGAGGCGCCGGTCATTGCGCACCGCGCAGCATTGGCGCACGTGACCTATGCGCCGGAAGTACGCCATCCGGTGGAAGTGGGCGCGGACCAGGAGCAACACCTCGTCGCCTGGCTGTCGAAGCGCCTGGGCGGAGACGTCCGTGCGCCCAAGCTCGACGCCGAAGGCATGGCGCTCGTCGGCGGCCGGCTGCTGCCGCGCGACCCCGGGCCCGTGGCGCAGTTCATGTACCAGTGTGCGCGTGGACGGCGTGTGACGCTCTACGTGCGTACGGAAGGCCCCGACCAGCGTGAGACGGCGTTTCGCTTCGCGCGCGAGGGAAACGTGCGCGTGTTCTACTGGATCGACCGCAAGTTCGGCTATGCGCTGTCCTCCGCCGATCTGAATCGCGAGGAGCTGCTCAGGCTGGCGAACGTGGTCTACCAGCAGCTGAATCCCTGATATCGCGCTTCAGGCGCCGTTCGCCGCCGGGCGGATGAGGTACCCGCCCGATTTGTCGTCGTGTTCCAGCGCGAGGAGCTTGCGGTTCTGCAGTTCCTCGAGCAGATCGGAGAAGGCCTTGAAGCCGTAGTACGACTCGTTGAAGCCGGGCTTGCGGCGTTTCAGGGCCTGCTTCACCATCGAGCCCCAGATCTTCTCGCCCTCGCCGCGTTCGGCGATGAGCGCCTGCAGGGTCTCCAGGACCAGGTCGAACGCCTCCTGCTTCTTGTCGTCGGTGGGTGCGGACTCCTTGGCCGCGCCGGCGGGGCGCGCCTCCCGGCGCTTGCGCGCCGCGCGGCGCTTGACCTCGTCCTCGCGCACCAGGTCGTCGTAGTAGATGAACTCGTCGCAGTTCGAAACCAGCAGGTCGGACGAAGAGTTCTTCACGCCTACGCCGATCACGTTCTTCGCGTTCTCGCGCAGCTTGGACACCAGGGGGGAAAAATCGGAGTCGCCACTGACGATGACGAAGGTGTCCACGTGGCCCTTCGTGTAGCACAGGTCGAGCGCGTCCACCACCATACGGATATCGGCCGAGTTCTTGCCGGACTGGCCGCGATGCGGAATCTCGATGAGCTCGAAGGCGGCCGCATGCATGGTGGATTTGAACTCCTTGTAGCGGTCCCAGTCGCAGTAGGCCTTCTTCACCACGATCGAGCCCTTCAGCAGCAGTTTCTCCAGCACGCGACCGATGTCGAATTTCTCGTACTTGGCATCGCGTACCCCGAGAGCGACGTTCTCGAAGTCGCAGAATACGGCGAGATTGCGCGTGTCGGTCATGTTCGTCCTCGTCGTTGTAGCGCGATTACCAGGCCGGAATGCTCTCGCCCGCAAACAGCTCCTGTACGCTTTCGCGCCGCCGCACGAGATGCGCGGCGGCGCCGTCCACCATGACTTCCGCCGCGCGCGGCCGGGCATTGTAGTTCGAGCTCATGCTCATGGCATAGGCGCCCGCCGACATCACCGCGAGCAGATCACCCGCCGTCGCCGCGAGCGGCCTGTCCTTGGCAAGGAAATCGGCGCTTTCGCAAATCGGGCCCACCACATCATAGGTGCCCAGGGTCGCGCCCGGCGCCGCTTCGCGCACCGTACGCACCTCGTGCCAGGCGTCGTACAGCACGGGTCGCAGGAGGTCGTTCATGGCGGCGTCCACCACCAGAAAACTCCTCTCCGGGCCGCGCTTGACGTACTCCACCCGGGTCAACAGGACGCCGGCGTTGCCGACGATCGATCGGCCGGGATCGATGATGAGGCGTTGCCGGCGCGCGCCAAGCGCGCGCAGTGCGCCTGCGACGAACTCGGCGACGGAACACCCCGGCTCGTCTCGGTACCGAATGCCGATACCTCCGCCCACGTCGATATGCGCCAGAGAAATCCCCATCCTTGCCACGCGGTCCGCGAGCTCGATCACGCGCTCAGCCGCTTCGATCCAGGGCGCCGGGTCCGCCAGCAACGAGCCGATGTGGCATCCGATGCCGATCGGGTCGATATGCTTGCGGCGCGCCGCCTCCTGGTACAGGCGCTGCGCGTCGGCAAACGGCACGCCGAACTTGCTCTTGCGCAGGCCGGTGGAAATAAAAGGATGCGTCTTCGCGTCGATCTCCGGGTTGACGCGCAGCGCGATCGGCGCGCGCCGGCCCAGTCGTTTGGCGACTGCGTCGACGCGCTCGAGCTCGGCCTCGGATTCGACATTCAGGCACAGGATGCCCGCCTCGAGGGCTTGGGCAATCTCGATCTCGCTCTTGCCGACGCCCGAGAAAAGCACGCGACGCGGGTCACCGCCCGCCGCCAGCACACGCGCGAGTTCTCCGCCGGACACGATGTCAAAGCCCGCGCCCAGCCGCGCCATCAGCGCGAGAACCGCAAGATTGGCGTTGGCCTTCACGGAATATGCGACGAGCGCCTGGTGCCCGTCCAGGGACTGCACGTAGTCGCCGTAGTGCCGTTCGATCGCCGCTCGCGAATAGACGTAGCAAGGCGTGCCAAAGCGCCGCGCGATTTCCTCTAGCGGCAACTGCTCGGCGCACAGCGCGCTGTTGCGGTACGCGAAATCCATGATGCCCTACTTCTTCTCGGAGCTGCGATCGGCGTCCGCCGGATAGGGCGCGGGCTGGTACGCCTCCGCCTTGGGCGGTTTCACGCCCGGCGGCGGCTGGTCGCGAAGGTAGAGCGGCCCCCGCTGTCCGCAGGCCGCGACCAGCAGCACGGCAGCGACAGCAATGGCAAGAGGGCGCATCCGTCGAGGGCTAAAATGACCATGTTATCAGGGAACCCACGCATGACAGATGCAGAGTTCGAGTCGATGGCCGACGCCACGCTGGCGGCTGTGGCACGTGCGCTCGACAAGACAGAGCTCGACGCCGACGTGGAAGCGAAGGGCACCGGCGTGCTCGAACTGGAGTTCGCCGACGGTTCGAAGATGGTGATCAATCGCCACACCGCGGCGCGCGAAATCTGGGTGGCGGCAAGGTCCGGCGGCTTCCACTTTCGGTACCACGAGGGCGCGTGGCGCGATACGCGCAATGGCTCGGAATTGTATGCCGCGCTATCGCAGATGGTATCCGCGCAGGGTGCCGCCGCCGTAAATCTGGCGCCGGATTAACCGGAGCCGGGCGGCGGCGGGTTCGGCGGCAGCACCTGCTGCGGCGGCATCCCCGGCTGCTGACCGAATCCGGGGATTCCCGGCATTTCGGATCCGGCGTCCAGCGGCGGGGGTACGAAGACCGGGAGCAACGGGAAGGGCGGTGAGTCGTCCTTCGGCACGTACTCGCGGTAGAAGTACTCCGGCAGATGCTTGGCATCGCCGAACATTTCCGTGCCGATGTCGAAGGTCTCGGCGGTTACGACGCCGTCGGGAATTACGCGCCGCATTTCGGGCACGGCCTTTTGCACTTTCTGCATGTAGCCGACCCATATCGGCAACGCGACCAGGCCACCGGTCTGATTGCGTCCGAGCGTTCGCGGCTGGTCGTAGCCGACCCAGGACACCCCGACAAGCGACGGCAGGTAGCCCGCAAACCACGCATCGATGAACTCATTCGTGGTGCCGGTCTTGCCGGCCACGTCCTTGCGACCCAGGCTCGCCGCGCGCGCTGCCGTGCCGACGCGGGCGACGTCCTGCATCAGGCTGTCCATGATGAAAGCGTTGCGCGTGTCGATGACGCGCAGGGACTCGTCCCCGGCGCGCTGCGGCCGGGCGGTGCCCAGGGGGTTGCCCCGGTCATCGACGATCTTGTGTATGAAGTAGGGCTGGACCAGGTAACCGCCATTGGCGAACACCGAGTAGGCCCGCGCCATTTGCCACGGCGTGACGGTGCCCGAGCCCAGGGCCATGGTCAGATAGGGCGGATGACGCTCCCCATCAAAGCCGAAGCGCGTGACGTAGTCCTGGGCGTACTTGAGGCCGATGGCGTCAAGGACTCGAATGGACACCATGTTCTTGGACTTGGTCAGCGCGTTGCGCAGCCGCATCGGGCCTTCGAACTTGCCATCGAAGTTCTTCGGCTCCCAGCGCTGGCTGCCGGTGACGTCGGCCTCGATGGCGATGGGCTCGTCCGGCACGACGGTGGCGGCGGTGAAACCGCGCTCCAGCGCCGCGGAGTAGATGAATGGCTTGAACGCAGAGCCCGCCTGGCGCCACGCCTGCGTGACGTGATTGAACTCATTGCGGTTGAACTGAAAGCCGCCGACGAGCGCCCGCACCGCGCCGTCGGCAGTATCCAGGGCGATGAAGGCGCCTTCCACTTCGGGCAGCTGCACGACCTCCCACAGCTTGGGATCAAGTTGGCGCAGGCGCACGATGGCGCCGCGACGGATGCGGCGTTGTGCGGCAACGCGCTGGAGCGACGAAGCGGCGAATCGCAGGCCCTCGCCGGTCACGGCCACGACCTCGCCGCTCTTCAGGACGGCTTTGACCTCGCGCTGGGTAGCGGCCAGCACCAAAGCGACCCGCAGGTCGTCGTCGTCGTCGCGGTCCGCCAGCGCTTCCTCGAACTGCGCCTCGTCGGCATTGGCAGGCAGTTCCACGAAAGCCTCGGGTCCGCGGTAGCCGGCGCGACGGTCGTACTCCATGACCCCGCTGCGCAGCGCCTGGACAGCGGCCTCCTGATCGGCCATGCGCAGGGTGGTGTAGACACGGAAGCCGCGACTGTAGGCGTCTTCCGGAAACTGCTCGTACACGGCCTGGCGCACCATTTCAGCCACATACTCCGCGTGCACCGCGTAGGTATTGGCGACCTTTCGCGTGACGATGGGTGCCGACGAGGCCCGATCGAACTCGTCCGCCGTGATGTAGTCCAGTTCCTTCATGCGCCTCAGGACATACAACTGGCGCTGCTTGGCGCGCTGCGGATTGGCGACGGGGTTGTAGCTGGAGGGCGCCTTGGGCAACGCCGCCAGCATCGCCGCTTCCGCCAGCGAGAGCTTTTCCAACGGCTTGCCGAAGTAGGTATGTGCGGCGGCAGCGAACCCGTACGCGCGCTGGCCAAGGTAGATCTGGTTGACGTACAGGCTGAGGATCTGGTCCTTGGTGAGGCTATGCTCGATCTTGAGCGCGAGCAGGACTTCGTAAAGCTTCCGGGTAAGCGTCTTCTCGGAGGACAGGAAGAAATTGCGCGCCACCTGCATGGTGATGGTGCTCGCGCCTTGGCGCCGGCCGCCGGTCAACAGGTTGGCATAGGCGGCGCGGGCGACGCCGAAGTAGTCGATACCGGAGTGCTGATAGAAGCGCTCGTCCTCCGCGGCGATGATCGCGTTGGTCAACGAGGTGGGAACCTCCCCGATGTCGACCAGGACGCGGCGCTCCTCGCCGAACTCCCCGATCAACTCGCCTTCGATCGTGTACACGCGCAGGGGCACCTTGGGCTGATAGTCGGTGAGCGTGTCCAGGGAGGGCAGGTTCGGGTAGGCGAGAGCCACCACGAGACCGACTACGCATAGCCCAGCCATGATCGAACCCCCGATCAAGGCCAGCGGAAACGTCAAAAAACGGAGCCACATCAAGGGTTAGACAGCCAATACGGCACTCGTGCAGCCGCGGTTGCACCGGGCGGGAAATCGGGGGCATTATAGCCCTCCCTCGTAGGGTGACGGATTCGCTAGACACCGGGGGGAGTTGTTGCTAGCATTTAACCCAAATTCTACGTATCGAGCCTAAGAGCTGATACAAAAAGGGAAATAACGATGCAACTCGATATTTTCAGCCCTAAGGCGCCGCCGCTGTTCGGGCTGGACATCAGCTCATCGTCGGTGAAGATGCTGGAGATCGTGGACGCGGGCAAGGGTGCCTATCGCGTGGAGCGCTACGTGATCGAGCCGCTGCCGCGGGACGCTACGGTCGACGGCAACATCAGCAACCTCGAGATGGTCGTGGAATCGGTCAAGCGCGGCTACAAGCGGCTTGGCACCCGCTCCAAGCACGTCGCCATGGCGGTGCCCACGGGCGCGGTCATCACCAAGAAGATCATTGTCCCGGCCAGCCTGCGCGAGAACGAGCTCGAGATCCAGGTCGAGTCCGAGGCCAACCAGTACATCCCATTTGCGCTCGAAGAGGTGAATCTCGACTTCCAGGTTGTAGGGCCCTCGCCGACTTCGCCGGACGAGCAGGAGGTGATGATCGCTGCGACGCGCAAGGAGAAGGTCGAGGACCGCGTCGCGGTGGCGGAGTCCGCCGGTCTCAAGGCGACGGTCATGGACGTTGAATCATTCGCGCAGCAGTCGGCTCTGGCACTGGTGGTCAAGCAGCTGCCGGGCGAAGGCAAGGACATGAACGTCGCCATCGTCGACATCGGCGCCAACGTGATGAATGTCAGCGTAATACGCAACGACCAGTCGGTGTATTCGCGCGAGCAGGCGTTCGGCGGCAGCCAGCTCACCCAGGACATCGTGGCCCGCTACGGCATGAGCCTCGAGGAGGCGGAGAGCGCCAAGCGCTCAGGCGGACTGCCCGACGACTTCGAGGCGGAGGTGCTGCGTCCGTTCATGGAGAATCTTTCCGTGGAGGTGCAGCGTGCGCTGCAGTTCTTCTTCACCTCGACGCAGTACCACAGCGTGGAGCAGATCCTGCTCGCGGGCGGTTCGGCCGTGATTGCCGGCATGGATGAAGTGGTGCAGACGCGCACGCAGGTTCCGACGATGGTCGCCAATCCGTTTGCCGCGATGCAGGCGTCACCGCGCATCCAGATGAAGAAGCTCATGCTGGATGCGCCCTCGCTGATCGTCGCTTGCGGCCTGGCCATGCGCAGGTTCGACCCATGAGCGTGCGCATCAACCTGCTGCCGCACCGCGAGGAGCGGCGCAAGCGCGGCCGGCAACATTTCGCGGCGCTCAGCGGGCTTACCGCGGTTCTGGGCGCGGTGATCGTGGGTGCGGGCTACCTGTACCTCGGTGGCATGGTCGACAACCAGAACGACCGCAATGCGTACCTCAAGACCGAAATCGCCAAGCTCGACAAGGAAATCGCCGAGATCAAGAAGCTCAAGGACGAAATTGCCGCATTGCTCGCGCGCAAGCAGATCATCGAGACGTTGCAGGCCGACCGGGCGCAGACCGTGCACCTGCTGGACCAGCTGGTCCGCCAGATGCCAGAGGGCGTCTATCTGAGGAGCCTTACGCAAAGAGGGCTCGCTGTGAATATTCTGGGCTACTCGCAATCCAATGCCCGTGTGTCCACGCTGATGCGCAACATCGAGTCCTCGCCCTGGCTCGCAAGCCCTCAGCTGGTGGAAATCAAGGCGTCCAAAGTGGGCACGAAGCGCCTGTCCGAATTCAACATGAACCTAGAGTTGAAGCGAGTCCAGCTCAAGGACGCGCCCAAGGCCGACGCCAAGGCGCCGGCCAAGAAGGGGTGAGCCATGGCGATGGCGATCGACTTCAAGAAAATCGCGGCGGACTTCAAGGCCACCAACTGGAAGGATCCGGGCACGTGGACCGCGATCCCCAAGGCCGTTGTCCTCGTGGCGATCGTGGTGGCGCTGCCGGTCCTGGGGTACTTCGGGATCTGGCAGGGGCAGCTGGAAGAGTTGGAGACGGGCAAGACGGCGGAATCGCGGCTCAAGCAGGACTTCCTGAACAAGAAGCGGCAGGCAGTCAACCTCGACCTGCACAAACAGCAGTTGCGGGAAATCGACACGCAGTTCGGGGCGTTGCTCAAGCAGTTGCCCAACCGATCCCAGATGGATGCGCTCCTCGTGGACATCAACCAGGCAGGCCTCGGGCGCGGTCTGCAGTTCGAGCTGTTCAAGCCCGCGGCCCGGGAAACGGTGCGCGAGTTCTACGCGGAACTGCCGATCAACGTGCGGGTCGTTGGCGTCTACCACGACATGGGAGCGTTCGCGAGCGATGTCGGGCAGCTCTCGCGCATCGTTACGCTCAACAACGTGGCCATCAAGGCGTCGAAGGACGGTAATCTGATAATGGACGTCACAGCGCGTACTTTCCGTTACCTCGACGACGAGGAGCTCGCGGCGCAACGCAAGGCGGCCGCCGCTGCGCGCAAAGGGAAAGGGGCGAAGCGCAAATGATGCGGCGTTTCCCTATCGTACTCGCCAGCGCCGTTGTTCTCGCTGCCTGCGGTGGCGAGCCGCACAGCGACCTCAGGCAGGAGTTGAACGACATGGCCAAGGGCTTGCGCGGGCGGGTGGACCCGCTACCGCAGGTCAGGCCCTATGAGCCCGTACCCTATCAGGCCGAGAACGAGGTCGATCCGTTCCGGCCCGATCGGATCGAAGTGGCCTCGGCCGCGGGGGCCGGGCCCGCGGCGAGCGGCAAGCAGCCCGATATGGATCGGCCGAAGGAACCCCTGGAAGCGTTTCCGCTGGAGTCGATCCAGATGGTCGGCTCGCTGACGCAGGGTCCGCAAACCTATGGGCTGGTCAAGGCGGGCCCGAATCTGTACCGCGTGAACAAGGGCAACTACATGGGCCAGAATTTCGGCGTTATCACCGGCATCGACGAAGCGCAGATCAGCCTGAAAGAGCTGATCCAGGAAG
>DASTTC010000406.1:0-5557 GCA_035760345.1 Burkholderiales bacterium
CGGCGATGCAAGCTGCGTGATCTCAGCGACGGCGGTTGCCCATCTTGCGTCCGGCAATCCTGTCGAAATCACCGCACCCTCTGGCGTTGCCCTGAGCGCCGCGCCCAACCCGTTCCGCTTCAACGGCCTCGGCCAGCCGAGTACGGCGGCCACGGTGACCGTCGGCAGCAGGACCATCGTCGTCAACGCGGAGACCGGCTATGTCCAGTAGCCGCCAGCGCGGCCTGTCGCTGGTCGAAGTCGTGATCTTCATCGTCGTGCTCGGCATCGGGCTGGCCGGCATGGCGGTGATCTACAACCAGCTCACGCTGGCAAGCGTGGATCCGGTGGTCAGGAAGCAGGCGGTGGCGATCGCCAGATCCCTGATGGAAGAGATCCAGCTGCGGCCTTTCACCCTGTGCGATCCGGATGATCCCAACGTGTTCACCGCGCCGACGCCGGCGTGCGGGACGCCGGAGGGCATCGGCACCGAGGGCCCGGAAACGCGATACGGGCCGACTTTCTTCGACAACGTCAGCGACTACGATACGTTCAGCATGCTCGGTTCGATCCAGGACATCGTCAACAACACGATCGCCGGGCTCGGCGGATACGAAGCACGGGTGGCCATCGTCAACGCGGGCGCAGATTTCACGCCCGCGGTTCCGGCCGACGCCGCCTTGCGCATTACCGTGACAGTGACCGGTCCCGCCAACGTAAGCGTTGCCTTGCAAGGCTACCGACTCCGCTATGCGCCCAATTCGCCCTGAACGCGGCGTGACGCTGATCGAGCTGGTGGTGGCGATCGTGATCGTCGGCATCATCGGCGCGGTCGTCGTTTTCTTCATCAACCCGCTGCGCCAGAGCACGGACCTCGCGTTACGCGCCGAGCTCACGGATATTGCGGACAACGCATTGCAGCGCATCGGCCGCGACGTCAAGCTGGCGCTCCCCAACAGCGTGCGCATTGCCGCAGCGGGCGGTTCGATGTTTGTCGAATTCCTGGCGGTGCGAACGGCGGGGCGCTACCGCGCCGACGGCGGCGGCGTCGCGGCCGGGACCAACTGCCCCGACGACGATCCCGCGCTGCCCGTTCCTGGCAACGATCAGCTGTCGTTCGATCTGGCCGATACCTGCTTCAAGGGTATCGGCAAGCTGGCGGAAGCCGTCGTGCCTGGCAGCGACCAGTTGGTTCTCGGCAACTACGGCTTTTCGGACCAGAACGCCTATCAGACCGCGGGGATCCTCAATCGGGCCCTGATCACCGCGTTCGACGTCTCCGAGCCGGGCAGGGATCGAATCCAGTTCGCGTCTACGACGTTCCAGCGGGCGCTGCATGATTCCCCCGGCAAGCGGTTTTTCGTCGTTTCCGGGCCGGTCACCTACGAATGCGACATGGCGGCCGGACGCATCCTGCGGCACTCGGGTTACGCGATAACGGCCGCGCAACCCACCGGCTTCGCCGGCGGCGCGCTCATCGCTGAACATGTGCGAAGCGGCAACGGCTGCGCGTTCGAATACGCCACTGTCGGGCCCCAATTGGGCCTGCTGACACTGCGCATCACCCTGCAGCGCGCGCTATTCGGCGGTGCGAATGAAACCGTGAGCCTGTATCACGCGGTACACGTGAACAACACCCCATGAGATCACTTCCCCATCGGGCGAAAGGCTTCGCGCTGATCCTGGCGCTGTTTCTCATCGTGTCGCTTGCGGCGATCGGCGCCTATCTGCTCACGGTGTCGAACGTGCAGGTGGAATCAGGCATCATGGACGAGCAAAGTGCCCGCGCGTATCAGGCGGCGCGCGGGGGGGTGGAATGGGGCGCCTATCAGGTGTTGCAGGCCAGCAATTGCTGGGTAGGAACGACCACGATGGCCTTCCCTGCGGCCCTTGCCGATTTCAGCGCGTCGGTGACCTGTACGGCGTTCACGCCCGAGACCGAAGGGGGCGCGGCGGTAGCCACATTTCGCATCACGTCCACGGGGTGCAACGCCGCCGCTTGTCCGGGGGCTGCGGTCCCAGGGTACGTGGAACGCCAACTTCAGCTCACAGTGGCTGATTGAAACCGTGATCCTGGATAAAGAGGAATACTTGCTACTTACAGAAATCGCATTGACAACAAGTGCTTATTGATTTAATTTCAAGTTAAATCATAGATTTGGGGTGAGGCGACGATGAAATGGCCGTTGGCGCGAAATGCCCGGGAGCCAGGTTGGCTCGTGGTCAGCCTGCGTCCCGGCGAATTGAGTTTCGTGCACGGCCAGGTTGCTCCGGGTGGCGCCGCAACGGTGGACCGGTGCGGAACTCGGGCTCTGCAGGGTGAATTCGAAGGCGCCGAACAGGCTGCCAAGGAGTTGGCGTTCGGCCGCTATCAGTGCTCGACCCTGCTCGCCTCGGGCGAGTACCAGATGCTGTTGGTCGAAGCCCCGAACGTACCGCAGGCGGAGCTCAAGACAGCGATCCGCTGGCGCATCAAGGATATGCTCGACTACCACGTCGATGACGCAACGGTGGATGTGCTCGCCGTGCCGCCGAACCCCGCCGGCGGCGAGCGCGGCAGCTCGATGTATGCGGTCACTGCGCGAAACGAGGTCGTTCAGGCATGCATCGGGCGCTTCGAAGGCGCGCGCATTGCGCTGTCGGTGATCGACATTCCGGAGATGTCGCAACGAAACATCGCGGCCCTGTTCGAGCAGCAGGATCGCGGCCTGGCGATGCTGTACATCGGGCCCGACCAGGGCCTGCTGACGATCAATTTCCGCGGCGAACTCATGCTGGCCCGGCGCATTGAAGTGAGCGCCGAGGATCTGCGTTCGTCGTCGGCCCGCGAACGCGAGGAGCATTTCCAGCGCGTGCTGCTCGAACTGCAGCGCACGCTGGACCACTTCGATCGCCAGTTTGCGTATGCGCCGATCGCCAAGCTGATGCTCGCGCCGCAGTCCGGCGAGACCGGGCTGCTGGAGTATCTGGCGGGGAATCTGGACCTGCCGGTCGAGCGGGCCCATCTGTCGGGGGCCATCGCTTTCGGCGCGCACGCGGAGCTGGAACCCGAAGACGAATGGCGGCTGTTTCACCTGATCGGCGCCGCACTACGCCACGAATCGAAGCATCTGTAGGCATGAGCCAGCAGATCAATCTGTTCAATCCGCTCTTCCTGCGCAAGGACAAGTACTTTTCCGCGCGCACCATGCTGCAAAGCCTGGGCTTGATCGCACTCGGCCTGGGTGCCCTGTATGCCTATGCGCTCATGCAGACCCGCGGCATGGAGCAGCTCGCGACGGACTACCGCACGCAAATGACCGCCCAACGCGACCAGTTCGTCAAGCTGGGGTCGCGAGGGCAAAGCAAGCTGCTCGAAGCCGAAGTCGCCCGCCTCGAAGCCGATGCCAAAGCGCGCCGTGGCATGCTGGACCTGTTGAAGGGCGGCGACCTGGGCGATACGGAGGGGTTCTCGCGCTACTTCGCCGCCTTCGCCCGGCACACCGTTCGCGGCGTGTGGCTGACGGGATTCGGCGTCGGCGAACGCGGCAATGTGCTGCGCATTCGTGGCCGGGTGCTGCATCCCGACCTGGTACCGGCTTATCTGAAGGCGCTCAATGAAGACGAGGTGATGCGCGGGAGATTGATCACCGAGCTGAAGCTTACTACCCGGGACGAGTCCGGCGCGGCACGTGGTTCGGCATCGAAGCAGGCTACGGCGCCGGCGCGATACGTGGAGTTCGAATTGCTCGCGCCCTTGCGGGCGCCCGCGATCGTCAAGCCGGCCGCGCAGGGAGCTCGACCTTGAGGGATGTGTTCCAGCGCTACGCCGAGCGCATCGACAACGCCACATTGCGCGAACGCGTGCTGTTGTTCGCGGCGGCGGCCCTGATCGTCATCTTCGTCGTCAATGCGACACTGATACAGCCATTGCGCGATGCGCAGCGGCGCCTTGGCGCGGACATCGCGCAGAAGGAAGCGGAGCTGCGCACCATTCAGGAGGGTCTGCAGCGCATGATGCGGGCGCAACGCGTAGAACCGGACGCGCGCAACCGGGAACGGATCGCGCAACTGCAGTTGGAGGTCAACTCCCTGGATGCCTCGATCGCGCAGGAGCAGCGCCGATTCACGCCGCCACAGCGGATGCGCCAGGTCCTGGAAGAAATGCTGGAGCGCGGCAAGCGCCTGCAGGTGCTCGACATGAAGACGCTGCCCGCCGCGGATCTATCGGCGACCCAGGGCCCGTCGGGACGCAGGGTTTTCCGCCACGGCATGGAGATCACGCTGGCCGGCAGCTATCTCGACCTCTACGCGTACCTGCACGGACTCGAGGCACTGCCGACGCAGCTGTATTGGGGACGCGCCGATATGTCGGTTGCCGAATACCCGGTCGCCACGCTGAAGCTTACGGTATACACGCTCAGCTTTGACCAGGCATGGCTGGTGGTATGAGTCGATTCCTTGCCCTGGCGCTGGGTGTCGTGCTGTACGCAGCGGCGGCTGCGCAATCGGAAAGGCTGGTCGATCCGACACGCCCGCCGAGCGCCGCGGATCCGGCCCGTACGCACGACGCTGCACCGACGGCGGGACCGCAACTGCAGTCTGTACTCATCTCGCCGGCGCGTCGCATCGCCGTGATCAGCGGCCAGACTGTGGTCCAGGGCGGCAAGTACGGTGACGCCACCGTGGCGGAAATCACCGAAAGTGCGGTGCATCTGCGGTATGCGAATCGCAGGCAAACGTTGCAGCTCGTGCCGGGCATCGCAAAGCGCGACCGGCACGCCGGCGCCGATTCGAATTCGGAAGGACCCTCCCGATGAACCGATCCCTATTCCTGCTCGCTGCCTTCCTCATGGCCGCCTGCAGCAACCCTCCACCGCGCCCGACGAGCGTCGACCCGGCGATCACCGCCGAAGTGGATCGAGCGGTAGCCGGGCCCGGACCCCGGCGGGCCGAGGTCCCGAACGAAGCGTTGATGCCGCCGCTGCGGATGGAGTTGCCGAGCGTGGCAGGCCGGCCGATGGATCCGCGGTTCGACCTGTCGGTCAGCAATGCGCCAGCGCCCCAGGTATTCATGGCCATCGGTTCCGGGACGCGCTACTCCATCCTTCTGAATCCCGAGGTCAAGGGGAACATCACGGTCAACTTGAAGGACGTGACCGTCAGGGAGGCGCTCGACGCGCTGCGCGAACTCTATGGGTACGACTACCGCGTCGATGGCACGCGGGTGTTCGTGCAGCCGGCCGGGCTGCAGACGAAAATCTATCGCGTCAATTACCTCATGGGGCAGCGCCGTGGCACGAGTGACTTGCGCGTGCAATCGGGATCGCTCGCGGATTCGAGTGTGCCTTCGGGCCCCCCCAGCCCGGCGTCGACCGCGAGTCCTGTGCCGGGCGGCCCCAGTTCGCAGAGTTTTGGCGGCGGCGCGGCGCGCTCTCTCGACAGTACGCGCGTCACCACAACCGTGGTCAACGATTTCTGGGGCGATCTGCGCAATGCGTTGGCGGCGATCGTCGGTACGGGTGACGGGCGCAGCGTGGTGGTGACGCCCCAGTCGGGGGTGGTGCTGGTGCGTGCTTTCCCGCCGGAGATCCGCGCG
>DASTTC010000407.1:0-3106 GCA_035760345.1 Burkholderiales bacterium
CAGCACGTGCGCGAGGCGCCACAGCGCGAAATCGCCCAGCTTGAGGTGCGCCCAGCGCTTGCGCGGCGAGATCAGCAGCCCGGCTGCGGCCAGGCCGAGCAGCGCGAAGCCGCTCACCTGCTTGGCGAGGCTGTCGCGCCAGAGCAGGTCCCAGCGCCAGGCCACTTCCATCGTGGGCACGTAAGGCACGGGCGACGCGGCGTAGACGCCGAGGCAGGCCAGCACCGCGAACAGCGACGCGGCCGCGACCGGTCGAAATCCGCGCATCGGCGCCGCGGCCGCCGGCGCCGCGCAGGCGAGTTGCGCCAGCAGCGGCTTGCAAGACCCGCAGACCGTGGACGCCCCGGTGGCGGCGGCGAGCGCCTCGACGCTGGCGCAGCCCGCGGCCAGCGCGCGACCCAGCGCTCCCCGCGTCACGCCGGTGCAATTGCAGACCGTCGCCGATTCCGGCCAGCGCGCCACGCCCGCCGCCTCGCGCGCCGGCCACAGCTGGCCGCTGCGCGCGAAGCGCCACGCCTGCCAGGGCCAGAGCGCGCGAGCGCCGGTCACGGCTTCCTGCGCGCGAGACAGCTCATCCCATTCGCCGACCGCCGCCACGCCAATCAGGCGCCGGCGGTGCAGCACCAGGGTGCGATGGCGCCCGCCCTCTTCCCAATGCACGTGCCGCGCGTCGCGCGGCGCCTGCTCCGCGGTCACCGCGCCGATCGAAAACACCGGGACATCTAGCACCTTCAGGCGCGTCGCGCTGAGCGAACCGACGTAGCGCGCGCTGCCGCCCGCCATCGCATGCGCCGCCACGGCCGCCTGCTCAAAGCCCGGCGCCACCGTACCGCACAGGCGGTCGCGGTGCTCGGCGCACTCGCCGATCGCGTAGACCTCGGGCGCGGAAGTCTGCAGCCTGTCGTCCACCCGGATGCCGCGCCCGACGGCGATGCCCGCGTCGCGCGCGAGGGCGACGCACGGCCGGATGCCCGTCGCGACGATCAACGTGTCGCATTCGAGCGCCGCGCCGCCGCGCAACTGCACGCCTTCCACCCGCGCCGCGCCGAGCACGCGCGTCACGCCTTCGCCCAGTCGCAGGCGCAGCCCGGCGCCCTGCACGAGGCGCTGCAGCGCCGTCGCCGTGCGCGCATCGAGCTGGCGCGACAGCACGCTGTCGGTGTGCTCGATCACACTCACCTCGGTGCGGTGGCGGCGCATCGCGCGCGCGGTTTCCAGCCCGAGCAATCCGCCGCCGATCACCACCGTGTGGCGGCTGCGCACGCGGCGCGCGGCGAGCTCGTCCGCGTCGCGCATGTTACGGAAGGTGTAGACGCCCGGCAGTCGGATGCCCGGGATGTCCGGCACGTGCGGCGTCGAGCCCAGCGCGAGCGCGAGACGCCGATAGCGCCACAGGCGAGCGCTCGCATCCGCGATGAAGCGGGCCGCCGGATCGATCGCGGCCACGCGGCAGCCGAACTCGGCGCGGATGCGCTCGCCGCGCGGCAGGGCGATCTCCAGCGCGCCGGCGCCGCAGCCCGCTTCGCCCGCGAGATACGAGCTCAGGCGCACGCGGTTGTACGGCGCACGCTGCTCCTCGCCGAAGACCACGATGCTCGCGCCAGGGCGGCGCAGTGCGTATTCCTGCACCAGCCGCATACCCACCGGCCCCGCGCCGACGACGATCAGTTCCACTTCGTTCAGTGCGCTTCTCCAAAAGAAAACGGCGTTGCCGCGCGATACCCGCGCGAGAACGCCGTTGCTCGTGGCAAAGCCGCCGTTGGCTCAGCCCATCCTGTCATTCGCAAGCGCCATGCCATGGCGCAGAAAGATCGGGATGGTCTGCAACTCCTTGAATTTACGGAATGTGCCCTCGTGCCGACAAGGACGGGTGAACGCTCTATTGCGGTGCACCAATCCGGCCTCCTGCACCAAACAGGGCCGCGCTCAACCCAGCAGCTCGGACACTTCCAAAAGGCGCTTGGCGACTTCGCCGATGGTGATGCTGCGCTCCATCGCCATGCGGCGCAGCGCCGCGTAGGCCTCCTCCTCGGAGAGCTTGCGCGCCTTCATCAGCACGCCCTTGGCGCGCTCGACGAGCTTGCGCTCGGACAGGCGCGTGTTGGCTTGCGCCAGCTCGTGCTTCACCGCCTGGAAGGCTTCGAAGCGCGCCACCGCCGCTGCGATGATGGGCTCGACTCGCGTCGCCGACAGGCCGTCGACGACGTAGGCCGACACGCCGGCGCCGGTGGCGGCGCGGATCGCGTCGCCGCTGCGGTCGGTGCTGATCATCACGATCGGCCGCGGCTCGCGCTCCGAGAGCAGCGCCACGTGCTCGAGCGTGTCGCGCGTGGGCGCGTCGGTGTCGATGATGATGACGTCGGGCGCCAGCCGGCGCACCGTCGCGTACAACTCGCGCGGATTGAACACTTCCGCCACCACTTCGTGGCCGAGTTTCTCGAACATCAGCCGCAGCTCGAGCGAGCGCGACTCGCTGTCGTCGACCAGCATGATGCGCATGGGGGGTTGCATGACTGGAATCGCCGGCACATCCGGTGCAATCTGCAAGAAGCATGCCGATGGCGGTGGGTACGGCGATTTCCGTGTATACTGCGGCCCGCAACACAGTTCGCGTCATCCGGTTAGCGTTTCCAGACTTTGCGTTTCTGCCTGAACCGGTTGGAAGAAATTCTTCCCAGGCCGATTCAGGAGATTCGTCATTACTACGTCCTTTGCAACACTCGGCCTCCAGGCCGAGCTGCTCCGTGCTGTCGCCGACCAGGGCTACACGGTCCCCACCCCGATCCAGGCGCAAGCCATTCCCGTCGTGCTCTCCGGGCGCGACCTGCTGGGCGCCGCGCAGACCGGCACCGGCAAGACCGCCGGCTTCACGCTGCCCATCCTGCAGCGGCTCGGCGCCCCGCAGCGTCATATCCGTGTCCTGATCCTGGTGCCCACGCGCGAACTCGCCGCCCAGGTGCAGCAAAGCATTCGTACCTACGGCAAGCACGTGAAGCTGCGCTCCACCGTCGTTTTCGGCGGAGTCGGCATCCACCCGCAGATCGCGGAGTTGAAGCGCGGCGTCGACATCCTCGTCGCCACGCCCGGGCGCCTGCTCGATCACGCG
>DASTTC010000408.1:0-4007 GCA_035760345.1 Burkholderiales bacterium
GCGAGGGCTGCCACCGGGCTCCAGGCCAACAACAGCGCCGCCAGCAGCAGCAGGCCGCCGTAGAGCACCGCATATTCGTAGCCGAACGCCACCCACGCCGACAGCCGCCGGCTCGCAACATGCCTGGGCCGATAGTAGGACACCGCTGGACTGGGACGCATGGGCCAGCATGGCCTGCCCGACGGTAATCGGTATGTGCGCTAGCGTACGTAAGCCTGCTTCGCGATCGCCTTGCCGACGCCCGAGCCGGCGACCACTGCCACGCCCTTTGGTGTCGTCATATGCCCCGAAGTGCGTCCAAGCTTGTCTGCGTCCAGACCGGCGCGCATACTTTCACGCTCCGCCGCCGGAGGCCATCCATGCACCCGATTCCCGTGCGCACCATGAATTTCAAAGTGCCGGATGTCGCCGACTTCCACCCGCTCTACCTCGCCGGCAGCGCCGCGCTTTCGTACAGCCACACGGCGTTCGGGCTGTACGCGGCGCTGCTCGAGCCGTTCGCCGTCAAGTCGCTGCGCCGGGTGCTGCCGCAGATCCGCGACGAGGCCCTGCGCGAGGAAGTCGATCGGTTCTGCCGCCAGGAGGCGCAGCACTACCAGCGGCACATCGATTTCAACAAGGCGGTGCTCGAGCACGGCTACCCGGGCCTGGAGCAAAGAATCGAGGTCCTGCGCAAGGAATTGGACGCATTCCTGGGCGATGCGGACGACCGGCACTGTGTCGCCTATGTCGAGGGCTTCGAGTCCTACACCACGCAGTTCGCACTGCGCATGATCGAGAGCGGCCTGTACGACCACCGGCGCACGCAGCCTGCGTTCGGCAACCTGTTCAAGTGGCACATGCTCGAGGAAATCGAGCACCGCACCGTCGCGTTCGACTTGTACCAGCACCTCTACGGCGGGTCGCTGTACCGAGTGCGCATGTGCTGGCGCTCCCAGGGCCACATGCTGCGCTTCCTGAACGAGTGCTCGGACCTGATGTCGGCGATCGACGTTGCCCGCCACGGCGAGCGCTGCCGCATCGGCCGCCGGCAGAGGTTGCAGATGGCGATCTTCCCGCTCGGCATGCGCCTGCGCTCCATGCTCCCGGGGTACACGCCGCGCCAGCATCGCGTGCCGGAGAGCATCGCCAGGCTCTCCGAGCACTTCTCGGCGCTGGCCGAGAACGTGCGCTAGCGACTTCGCGCACCAATACGTACGTCGGCACCCTTGGCGACGACGTGGATGCTACGGACCTTGTAGGGGTGCGGCTTCGTGCCGGTCACGGGCGCAGGTCCCAGTGGGGCGAGTTGTCGCTCACCTCGAGCAGCCGATTCACGAATGCCGGTACCGTCTCCTGGACCGTGGACACGTAATCGGGCTTCAACCGGTTGCGGTGCCGCGGCGTGCTCATCACCCGCATGGCGCCGGCCAGCGTCAGGATCCCGGCTTCGGTTCCGGGCCTGAAGCCGGACCACTGCTTGATGTGCTCTTTCGACCGAAAGAGATGCATGCGGCTTCAGGCAAAGGGCAGGCTGCCGTACCACTTCTTGATCGGCAGATCGATATAGAAATGGATGTCGTGCGGATCCGCCTTCTGGATCTCGCCGTCGATGATCTCGACGTGCAGCGGCCCGCCGCAATCGAGACAGGGCGCGTCGATCGAGACGCGCTTGCCGGGAAACAGCCAGGTCGTGGCGAGCGACTCCAGTCCGCACTGGCCGAACCAGCGCTGCTCACCGTCGACCGAAAGGCGGTACTGCGTCGGCAGATTGTTGAACGGCGCGAACGAGGCGATGAGGTCGGTGTCTGGGAAGAGCCAGTTCGGCAGCCGGGCCGCCATCAGCTCGTGCAGCCGCTTGCGCCCCTCCTCGACCGGCACGCCGAAGCGCGCAGCGATCTCCGTGTAATGCGGCGCCTGGCCGCGCTCGACGAAGGTCGAGAGAATGTAGTGGTAGGTCTCGTCCAGCGGCGTCGCGGCCATCCCCGCAGTTGACGCCCGCGGCCCAAGGGAGTCAAGACCGGGGCCGATCAGGCGCGCGCGTGCGCTCGGCCATCGATCCGACCACTGCCGAGCCGGCGGCCGTTTAGCTTGTAACTCGAGCGGCGCCGCGGATGCGCCGCGCCAGTACGGCCCAGATCACGAACGAGAGCGCGGCGATGACCACCGAGCCGATCCACGCCTCAGCAGAAACTGCGGCCAGCCCTCCGTGCGTCAGGCGGTAGCCGAGCGCCACCCCGCCGAACGTGAGCAGCAGGATGAGCACGGGCGACACGAAGCACAGGATCGCGTCGTCCGAGGTGATCCCCGAGTCGCTGCCGTGCTGACAGGCGAGGCGCACCAACCCCGCGATCAGCACGACCGCGCAGATTGACGCCACCGAGGTCATCAGGAACATGGCTCAGCTCAGGATGCCCTTGATCACCAGGCCGGCACCGAACACTATGAGGAACACGAGCATGAGTGCCGTAGCGGTCGAGCGCGACTCGGTCTTCGTCCATACGGTGGGCGCCGGACCTGCGTGCCGCACGATGGCACGGATCACGGTGACGGTGGCGATCAGGCAGGCAAGGCCGGAAGCAATCAGGACTACGCTGGTCGGCAACATTCGGGAGGACCTCCTGGGGCAATTCTCCCGGGGGGCGCATAGCCGTTCCATATACATCGGCTAGAGCTGGTCCGGCGTCCTCAGGCGGTAGCCCACCCCGAGCTCGGTCAGCAGGTACGCCGGCCGAGCCGGGTCGGCCTCGATGCGCGCGCGCAGCTTCTTGACGAACACCCGCAGGTACTGCACGTCGTCGGCGTGGGCTGCGCCCCAGATCGCGCCCAGGAGCTGGCGGTGCGTGACGACCTTCCCCGCGTGCGCGACGAGGGTCTGCAGCAGCCGGTACTGCTTGGGCGAGAGGCGCACCTCGGCGCCCTCGACGCGCACGAGGCGCCGCACCAGGTCCACTTCCAGGCCGCCGACGCGGAACTCCGGCACCGGCTCGGCGGTGTCGGCCGCGCGGCGCAGCGCCGCCCGGATGCGCGCCAGCAGCTCGGGCATGCCGAAGGGCTTGACCACGTAGTCGTCGGCGCCGAGCTCCAGCGCGCGCACTTTCTCGGCCTCGCGGCTGCGCACCGACAGCACGATCACCGGCGCGCGCGACCACTCGCGCAGCCGCTCGAGCACCGCGAAGCCCTCGCGGTCCGGCAGGCCCAGGTCCAGCACCACGAGCTCGGGCGGCGCAGCGGCCGCCGCGCGCAGCGCCGCTTCCGCGGTCGTGGCTTCGTGCACGGCGTAGCCGTGACCCTCCAGGCCCAGGCGCAGGAAGCGCCGGATCTGCGGCTCGTCGTCGACCACGAGGATGCGCGCGCCGCTCATCGCGAGATCGGCAGCCGGATCTGCACCTGGGTGCCGCGCGCCTCGCCCGCGCTGAGCACGGCGACCGTACCCCCGTTCGCCTCGACGAACGCGCGGCAGATGGCGAGCCCAAGGCCGCTGCCCGCCGCCTGCGCGCTGCCGCGGTAGAACGCGTCGAACACGCGCTCCAGCTCCTCGGCGCGCACGCCGTGGCCGGCGTCGCGCACCTCGAGCACCACCTCGGCGCCCTCGATGCGCGCGGCGACGCCCACCGGTGAGCCCGGCGGCGAGAACTTCGCGGCGTTGTCGAGCACGTTGGCGATCGCGTGCTCGAGGAGGAACGGGTCGACGCGCAGCATCGGCAGGCCGGCAGCCAGCTCGACCTCGAGCGCGCGCCCCGCGAGCGCCTTCTCGGCGCGGTGCAGCGCGCTGTTCACGATGTCGGGAAGCTCGACCAGCTCCAGCCGCGGCGCCACCTGGCCGGCGCGGATGCGCGAGAGCTCGAGCACGTTGCGGATGTGTACCGCCAGGCGCTCGGCCTCCGAACGGATCGCCGTGGTCAGCTCGCGCCGCGCTTGTGGCGCGGCGTGCTCGTCCATGCCCTCGAGCACGCTCGCCGAGCCCAGGATCGCCGCCACCGGCGTCTGCAGGTCGTGCGACACCGAATTGAGCAGCGCCTCGCGCA
>DASTTC010000409.1:0-5500 GCA_035760345.1 Burkholderiales bacterium
ATCGGGCTCGCCGTCTGCAACGCCTCGAAATGACGATCCGGCTGCAGCGTGCAAGGGTCTTCCGCCACCGTGACGCCCGCGTTCGCGATCGCCTGAACATATGCGAGCGCCTCGGCGCGATCGTAGGCGCTGTTCGCGTCCACAGTGAGTTCCACGCCGCCGCCGAGCGCGGACCGGATCTCGGCAATCGCGCGCAGGTCCGTTTCCACGCCCTGCCCGCCCTTCACCTTCAGCGTGCGAAAGCCGTACTTCGCGCACACGTCCATTGCCTCCACTGCCATCGCCTTGGGCGCTTGGCGCGTGACAGTCCACGCCACTTCGCGCGAGCGGCCGGCGTCCCACAGCTTCCACAACGGCTCCCTGGCCAGCGCCGCGCGCAGCGTCCAGCAGGCGCTCTCGATCATGCCCTTGGCGAGGCGATTCTCCGGGATGCCGGAGTAGGCCGTCGACACTGCGCGCTCGTCGGCGAGGTCCGCTTCGCGCAGGCGCGGGATGAGGAAGTCCTCGAACGCGGCGGCGAGCGATTTCGGCGACACGCCGCTCCAGGTGTCCTTCAGCGTGCCTTCGGCGATGCCCTTCGCGCCGCCCGCTTCGAGCACCAGCAGCGCGAACAGCCCGGTTTGCTCGCGCGCGTTCGCCCATACCACCTCGCGCGCGTAGGGCAGGCGGTAGAAGTGCAGTGACCAGCGCTCGAGCCTCATCGGAGCTGGTGCAGCAGCGGCTCGCCGCGCGCGAGGCAGTCGAGGTTCCTGGCGATCTCGCTCCAGCGCCGGTCCACCATGCCGGTGGTCCACGCGGCAATGTGCGGGGTCATCCAGACGTTGTCGAGCTCGTGAAAGGGGTGTTTCGAGGGCGCGACGCTCATGTCGTCCTGGCGCGGATAGGCATACCAGACGTCCAGCGTCGCGCCGCGGATGCGCTTTTCCTTCAGCGCCGTCCACAGCGCGTCCTCGTCGCAGATCTGCCCGCGCCCCACGTTGACGAGCACCGCCCCGGGCTTCATGGCGGCGAACTGCCGCGCGCCGAACAGGCGCTCGGTTCGCGGCGCGAGCGCGGCGGCGATGACGACGTAGTCGCACCGGGCGAGGAACTCGTCGATGTGCTCGAGCGGATACTGCGCGTCCACGTGCGGCACCTCGCGCCGCGTGCGGTTGCAGCCGAGCACGCTCACGCCGAAGCCCTGCAGGCGCTCGGCGAGCGCGCGGCCGATGGCGCCAAGGCCCACGATGCCGACCGTCTTGCCGTACAGCTCCCCCATGATCGGACCGTTCACGCGCCCGCTGTAGCGCCAGCTGCGCTCGGTGCGCAAGCTCGCGTCCGAGGGCACGAAGGACGTCTGGCACCACAGCAGCAGCGCGAGCATCACGTACTCCGCGGTGCCCTCGGCGTGGCCGTAGCAGTTGCACACGCGCACGCCCGGCGCCACCGCGGCGAAGTCGATGAAGTCCACGCCGGTGCCGGGCGACTGGATGAGCTTCAGCTTCGGCGCCGCGGGAAACGCTGCGTTCCACACCATCGAGATCAGCACGTCGGCATCGGCGAGCGCACGTGCGAGGCCTTCCTTCGGATCCTTCTCCAGGAAACGCGCGCTCTCCCAGGGCGTCTTCACCTTGGCGAGCAGCGTCGGCGGCAAGTGGTGGATGAGCGAACCGTAGAACACGACTTTCATGGCGTGCTATCGTGCCTCAAGGAGAGACGAGCGAGCAATGGCGTTTCAGGTGGAGGTCGCCGCGCGCGGCGCGGATCGCCTCGGCGAATGCCCGCTGTGGGACGAGCGCGAGAGCATGCTGTGGTGGGTGGATTGTCGCTGGCCGGCGCTCAAGCGCTTCGATCCCGCAACGGGCGCGGTGATGATGCAGGTGCTGCCCGAAGTGGTGGGCAGCATCGCGTTCCGGGACCAGGGCGGCCTGCTCGCGGCGATGAAATCGGGCCTGCACGTCCTCGACGGAGCGGGCGGTGCGCTCGAGCCGATGGCGCATCCCGAAGCGCACCTGCCCGAGAATCGATTCAACGACGGGCGCTGCGATCGTGCCGGGCGCTTCTGGGCCGGAACCATGTGCGACGCGCGGCGCGACCCGGCGGGATCGCTCTACCGGTTTGATGCGGACTTCGCGTGCGCGAAGCTGCGCAATGCGATCATCATCCCGAACGGCCTCGCGTTCAGCCCGGACAACCGCACGATGTATTTCGCCGACACCAACCGCCACACCATCTGGGCCTGGGACTACGACCTCGCCAGCGGCGCGGCGACCAACGAGCGAGTGTTCGCCGATACGGGCGAGGGGCGCCCCGATGGGTCCTGCGTGGACGCGGACGGCGGCCTGTGGAATGCGCAGTACGGCGGCGGGCGTCTGGTGCGCTACGCGCCGACCGGAAAAGTGGATCGCGTGGTGGACGTGCCGGTCGCGAATCCGACGTGCTGCGCGTTCGGCGGCGACGACCTCGGTACGCTGTACGTGACCACGGCCACGCAGCGCCTGTCGCCCGAGGAGCTGGCGCAGCAGCCGCTCGCGGGTAGCTTGCTTGCGTTGCGGCCGGGCGTGAAGGGCCTGCCGGAAGGACGGTTCGCGGGATGAACCCGGACAAACCGCTCACCGGGAAGATTGCGCGCGAAAGGATCGGCACGCTTGAGCTGCCGCGGCTGCCCGCCGAGCTGCTCGCCGCGTTTCGCGCACTCGAAGATCTCTCGGGATTGGTGTCGGACGCGCTGGACGAGCTCGGCATCGCGGGGGCGATTCCCGCGTCGGTGCTCAAGCCCACGGACGCGAAGGCGCGGCTGTGCGGCCCGGCGCTCACCGTGCTCAACCGGCCGCTCGGCGTGCCGGTGGCGAAGGCGGTGCAGGCGAACGTGTCGCGCCTCGGCGAGATCGAGGCGCACAACCTCGCCGCGGCGGGCGACGTGCTGGTGATCCAGGGGGTGGAGGGCATCTCCAGCATGGGTGCCATCTCGGCGTCCATCGGCAAAAGGCAGGGCGAGGCCGGCGCGGTGGTGGACGGCGCGGTGCGCGACACGCCGCACTCGCGCGGCATCGGCTATCCCGTGTGGTCGAAGGGCCCGAGCCCGGTGACCGGCAAGTGGCGCATCGAGACGGTGGCGATCAACGTCCCGGTCGCGATCTGCGGCATTGCGGTGAATCCCGGCGACCTGGTGGTCGCGGACGAAGTCGGCGTGTGCTTCGTTCCCCGGGCGCGCGCGTCCGAGGTGCTCGCGGTGGTGCGGCGCGTTCTCAAGTACGAAGCGAACCGCCTGGCGCAGGTCGCCGCAGGCGTCTCCGTTCCGGATCTGGCGAAGACGCCAAGGAAATAGGGACAGTCCCTATTGGGCTAACGAACCGTCGCGGTGAGTCCGCCGTCGACGACCAGTTCCGCGCCGGTGACGAACTTCGCTTCGTCGCAGGCCAGGTAAACCACCGCCCAGGCGACGTCCCAGGCATCGCCCATCTTCCCCGTGGGAGTGCGGGCGTTGCGCTTCGCGATCAGCGCGGCGGCGTCGCCTCCGGACTGCGACTTCGCCAGGCGCTCGGCGACCAGCGGCGTATTCATCAGCCCCGGGATCACGGTGTTCACGCGCACACCCTGCGGCGCGTAGCGCACCGCCGTGACACGCGAGAAGTGCTGCAGCCCGGCTTTCGAGGCGGCATAGGCGGCAAGCTCGTTGCCGAGGTGGCGCAGGCCGGCGATCGAGGAGATGTTGACGATCGCGCCGCCGCCCTGCCTGGCCATCAGCGGAGCGACCAGCCGCGTCGACTGGTAGACGTAGTGCAGGTTGAACTCGAACTGCTCGCGCCAGGCCTCGGGCGTGATGGCTTCCGCGTCGCCCGGGATGCTGCCGCCAACGTTGTTCACCAGGATGTCGATGCGCCCGAACGCCGCGAGCGTCGCGTCGATCGTGCGCTTCAGATCGGCCTCCTGCGTCACATCGGCCTGCAACGGGAGCATCTTTCCGCCCTCGCCCGCGATGAGGCGCGCAGTTTCCTGCGCCGCCGCGAGGCGCACGTCCGCCCCCGCGACACGCGCACCCTCGCGCGCGAACAGCGCCGCGATGGCGCGCCCGTTGCCCACGCCCTCCCCCACCGAGCCGGCGCCCAGCACCAGCGCCGCCTTGTCCTGCAGCCGACCGGCCACCGCCTCAGCCCAGCGTCGGCATGTTGAGGCCCGGCGCGGGCGTGTCCTGGTGCGGCCAGCGCGTGGTCACGACTTTCGTGCGCGTGTAGAACTTGACGCCTTCCATGCCGTGCACGTGCAGGTCGCCGAAAAGGGAATTTTTCCAGCCGCCGAAGGAGTAGAACGCCACCGGCACCGGGATCGGCACGTTGATGCCGACCATGCCGACCTGCACCTCGTTCTCGAAGCGGCGCGCCGCGCCGCCCGATTCGGTGAAGATCGCCGTGCCGTTGGCGTAGGGATTGCGGTTGATGAGCGCGATCGCCTGTTCCAGCGTATCGACGCGCGTCACCACCAGCACCGGGCCGAAGATTTCGTCCTGGTAAACACTCATCTCCGGCTTCACGTGATCGAACAGCGTGGTGCCGAGGAAAAAGCCCTCCTTCAGCGGCGGCGAGCCCCCGTCGAGCACTGCCTTCGCGCCCTCGGCCTTGCCCTTGCCGATGTAGGAAGCCACCTTGTCGCGGTGCTGCGCGGTGACCAGCGGCCCCATCTCCACGCCTTCCGCGTCGCCCGGGCCCACCTTGATCGCGCGCGCCTTCTTCTCGATCAACTTCACCAGCGGATCGGCCGCCGCGCCGACCGCCACCACCGCGGAAATCGCCATGCAGCGCTCGCCCGCCGAACCGTAGGCCGCGCCAATCAGCGCGTCGGCCGCGAACTCGAGGTCCGCATCCGGCAGCACCACGGCGTGGTTCTTCGCGCCGCCCAGCGCCTGCACGCGCTTGCCGTTCTTCGCGCAGGTTTCGTAGATGGTTTTCGCGATCGGCGTGGAGCCGACGAATGACACCGCCGAGATGCCCGGGTGCGCGAGGATCGCGTCCACCGCCGCCTTGTCGCCATGCACCACGTTGAACACGCCATCGGGCAATCCCGCTTCCTTGAACAGCTCCGCCATGCGGATCGAGGCCGAGGGCACCTTCTCGGAGGGCTTCAGGATGAACGTGTTGCCGCAGGCGATGGCCACCGGGAACATCCATAGCGGCACCATCGCCGGGAAATTGAACGGCGTGATGCCCGCGCACACGCCCACCGGCTGGCGCACCGTGTGCGTGTCCACCGCGGTGCCGACGTTCTCCGAGTACTCGCCCTTCAGCAGTTGCGGAATACCGCAGACGAACTCAATCACCTCGATGCCGCGCTGCACCGAGCCCAACGCGTCGGGCAACGTCTTGCCGTGCTCCGCGGTGATGAGGCGCGCGATGTCCTTCTGGTTCGCCTGCATCAACGCGAGGAACTTCTGCATCACGCGCGCGCGGCGCAGGATCGACGCATCGCGCCACTCGGGATAGGCGGCGGCCGCCGCCTTGACCGCGGCCTCGATCGCCGCGGCGTC
>DASTTC010000410.1:0-2864 GCA_035760345.1 Burkholderiales bacterium
CTCGACCGGAAAGTGCCGGGAGGTTAAGCTCCGGGCCTCGTTTAGCACGGCACAAGGGACACCCATGGCAATCGAAGACGAACGTCGCGGCGCCGACCCCAAGATGGAGGCGGGCGCGCTGTACCTCGAAGAAGTGTTCACCGACCGGCGCATCGGCACCATCCGCCGGCTGACGCCGGTGAAGGCCGATGCCACCACCGACGTCGCGCGGCCCGTGATCTACGTGGGCGAGACGCAGGTCATGACCCAGGTGGGGACGCTGCCCATCGCGTTCGAGATTCCCGTCTCCACGCTGGAGGATGCGGCCAAGCAGTTCGGGCCGCTCGCCAAGGAGGCGATCGACCGCACCATGCGGGAATTGCAGGAGCTGCGCCGCCAGCAGGCCTCCTCGATCGTCGTGCCGCAGGGCGGCCTGCCGCCAGCGGGCGGGATGGGCGGCGGCGGAAAGATCCAGCTGCCGTAGGGTGGGCCAATGGCCCACCCTACGCTGTAGGCGATGCGCGTCGCAGTCGTCGGCGCCGGCCCGGCCGGACTCCTGTTCTCGCTGCTCGCGAAGCGGCGGCATCCGGGGTGGCGAGTGGAGGTCATTGAGCAGAATCCTGCCGATGCCACCTTCGGCTTCGGCGTGGTGTTCTCCCAGGGCGCGCTCGCGTTCCTCGAGCGCGACGCGCCCGACCTGCATGCCGCGCTTGCCGCGCGCATGGAATCCTGGCCGATGCAGCGCATCGTGCATCGCGACGAGGCCGTGGACATCGACGGCAACGGGTTCTCCGCCATCGCGCGACTGCAATTGCTCGAATTCCTGCAGCCGCTTTGCCGTAACGCCGGGGTCGAACTGTGCTTCGGTCAACGCCTGGAGGCGGTACCGGAGGCGGACCTGGTGGTCGGCGCCGACGGGCTGAACTCGGTCGTGCGCGAGGGCGGTGGGTTCGCGCCCCAGGTCGAATGGTTGAGCAACCGGTTCGCCTGGTACGGCACGCGCCAGAGGTTCGACTGCCTCACGCTCACCTTTCGCGAGAACGCGGATGGCGCGTTCGTCGCGCACCATTACCGCTACAGCCCGGAGATGAGCACCTTCATCGTGGAATGCGACGTCGCAACCTGGCACCGTGCCGGGCTGGACAGCGTGGATGAGGGGGCGTCTCGCGCGTACTGCGAAAAGTTATTCGCGCAGGACCTGGGCGGGAACCCGCTGGTGGCGAACAAGTCCGCCTGGCGGCAGTTCCCGCTGCTGCACAACCCCGTCTGGTCGGTGGGCAACGCGGTGCTGCTCGGCGACGCGCTTCGCAGCATGCATTTCTCCATCGGTTCGGGCACGCGGCTCGCATTCGAGGACGCCATCGCACTCGACCGAGCCGTGAGCGAGGCGGGCGAGGACGTGCCGGCGGTGCTCGCGGCCTTCGAGCGCGAGCGCCGGCCGGTGGTGGAAAAGCTCTTCAACGCGGCGAGCGCGAGCTCTTACTGGTACGAGGAGTTCCCGGCGCGCATGCGCCGCTGCGACGCGCTGGGGCTCGCCTACGACTACATGACGCGTAGCGGGCGCATGAGCGACGAGCGGTTGCGTGCGTTGGCGCCAAGTTTCATGATGAAGGTCAAAAAAGGGTCTTGATTTCCATGCGCTTAAGCCTATTATTAGAACGATGGTTCAAGTTTTGAACGTGAGTTCCGCGCGCCAGCCCTCGGCTCGCGTGCGCCAGAGGAACGAAGCCCGGCGCCTCGACATCCTGCGCGCTGCAGCGCGGGTGTTCCGCCGCCGCGGCATCGCCGCCGCCGGCATGCGCGAGATCGCCGAGGAAGCGGGCCTGTCGCCCGGCAACCTGTACCACTACTTCTCCGGCAAGGACGAGATCCTGCTGTTCTGCCAGGAACGCACGCTGGAGCGCCTGCAGGCCGCGGTGGACGCGGCGCGCGGCACGCCGGCGGAGCGGTTGCGCAACGTGCTGCGCGCGCACGTGCACTGCATGCTCGACGAGCTCGAAGGGGCCACGGCCCACCTCGACGTCGAGGCGCTGCCGAAGAAGCTGCGCGCGCCGATGATCGAGAAGCGCGACGCCTACGAGCGCGCAGTGCGCGCGATCGTCGCCGAGGCCATGCCCCGCGGCGACGCGGCGGTCGTGACGCGCGCCATGCTCGGCGCGCTCAACTGGACGGCGCGCTGGTACCGCCCCGAGGGCGCGCAGGGGCCCGACGAGATCGCCGAGACGCTGTCGGAATATCTGGTGAAAGGATTGGCATGAAGCGCTTGCGCATGACGCTGCGCGTGAACGGCGAGGAGCAGGAGGTCCTGTTCCATTCGTACAAGACGCTGCTGGAGGTCCTGCGCGAGGAGCTCGGCCTCACCGGCACCAAGCACGGCTGCGAGCTGGGCGAGTGCGGCGCCTGCGCCGTGCTGGTGGACGGCCAGCCGCTGCTGTCCTGCCTGGAACTGGCCCTCGCATGCGAGGGCCGGCACATCGAGACCGTGGAAGGGCTGCAGCAGGGCGACAAACTCCATCCGCTGCAGTCCGCGTTCGCGGACCTCGGGGGCGCGCAGTGCGGCTACTGCACGCCGGGCATCCTCATGACCGCCAAGGCCCTGCTTGAGCAGGAGCCGAACCCGAGCCGCGAGCGCATCCGCGACGCGATCTCGGGGAACCTTTGCCGCTGCACCGGCTACCTGCAGATCTACGAGTCGATCGAAGAGGCGGCCCGGCGCATGCGGGAGAGCGCATGAGCGCCAGGCCGAAGACGCGATTCGAAGTGCTCGGCAAGCCGCGCCGCCGCGTGGACGGGCGCGCCAAGGTCACCGGCCTCACCAAGTTTGCCGACGACATCGTGTTGCCGCGCATGCTGCACATGAAAATGCTGCGCTCGCCGCACCCGCA
>DASTTC010000411.1:0-17394 GCA_035760345.1 Burkholderiales bacterium
ATACTGCTTCAGCAGCCGGTCGTTGCGGCTGCCGAAGATCTTGGTGAGGACGTTGGCCATCAGCGAAATCGCCGCCCCGGCGCGGGACGCACGAAAATACCCTTCAAAGTCAAAATTTTAGCATGGCGGGGCGGATGCCCCGGCGAGGAGAACTGAACTAGCGCCCGGCGCGCGCGGTCTGCTGCGAATCTTTCGACGCCAGCACGAAGCGCGCTGGATTCTGCGCCACGCCCTTGAAGCGCACCTCGAAGTGCAGGTGCGGACCCGTCGAGCGCCCGGTGGAGCCGACGTCGGCGATGCGGCGGCCGCGCTGCAGCACATCCCCCTCTCTTACGTGCAGCTTGGAGGCGTGCGCGTAGCGGCTGACGAGGTCGTTGCCGTGATCGATATCGACTACATTGCCGTACTGCGGATGAAAGCCCGCGAAGATCACCACGCCGCCTGCGGCGGCGACAATGGGCGAGCCTGTGTCGGCCAGGAAGTCGATGCCTTCATGCATCGCCTGCATGCCGGTAAAGGGGTCGATGCGCATGCCGAAGCCCGAGGCGTTGAACGGCGCGTTCACCGGCATCATGGTCGGAATGAGCTTCTTCTTCACCGCCTGCTCGAACAGCTGCGCCTCAAGCACGCCGAGCATGTCGGTACGATTCTCCATGTGCCGCGAAACCGTGTACAGCTTCTCGCCAAACTCGGCGAGCGAAAGGTTCTGCGGTGGCAGGGCGGTAGGTTGCGCGCCGCCCAGGCCCGGGGCCTCCGTGAAGCGGAACTCCTGGGGGCGGATCCCCGCGAGCGTCGACAGGCGATCGCCGAGGGCATCGAGGCGCGCCAGCTGCGCCTGCATCTCACCCAGCTTCACGGCCATGGCATTGAGGTTCTGTTGCACGAACTGGCGCGCGCGCTCGGCTTCGCCCCGCTGAGCGGACAACACCAGCTCCTGTACCAGCGGCACCTTGATGTCGGTGGCAAACCGGAACGTGAGCCAATACAGGCCGGCAGTCATGGCAAGCAGCAGTGTCAGGGCCGCGAACAGCGACGCCAGCAGGTGGCGCGTGGACACGTTCAAGGTCCTGGTCTTGGCCAGACGACTGGGGATTACGATAATCTGCACCTGCTGCTCCCTTACCCGGTTTCCTATTGCAAACGCCCAAAGCAGACCGCTATCTACTCCTCGACGAAGGCCTGCGGCCGCTGCTCGCCAGGGCACGTGAGCAGCGCGCGCTTTTCCTCTCGTGCCGCGAGTACCTGCCGTCCGAACTGGCCAACGCCCTGCGCGCCGTCAATCTCAGAGCGGGCGACCTATTCCTGCATGCTGCCAACCCCGCCGCGGCAGCCAAGCTGAAGCTGGTCTCCGGTAGCCTTCGTAAGTTCTTGTTACAACAGGGAAGGGAGGTTAATTCAGTTTCCGTGAGGGTGCAACCAACTCGGTCACGGGTGGACCCGCCCGCACAACTCAGGACCGTGGTCCTTTCGGAGGCAGGAAAGTCTGAATTATCAGCGCTTTACGAACGCCTGAGCCCCACTTCGCCGGCGCGCCGGGCAATCGGCGATTTGTTGCGGCACCACGGCACTAGAACTCCGTCGCCAGCCGTTCCCCGAAGATCAGCAGCAGCGCGACGACGCTCAGGTAAAGCGCGTACTTGAAGATCAGCCACGCATAGTGCAAGTACCTGCGTTCGCCGCTCACGAGGTACATCAGCATGCAACCTCCCAGCGCCAGCGCGACAAGCAGGCCAAAGACGCGCGCCAGCAGCACCTAGACCGGTAGCCGCACAAGGCCAGCGACGCCCGCCGGCACGTGCTCCGCGTGCGCGAAACTGGCCATTTCCCAGGCCGAGGCATCGGCGACCAGGGCTCGCAGCAATCTGTTGTTGAGGGCATGACCGGACTTGTGCGCCGAGAACGCGCCCAGCATCGGCCGGCCCAGCAGGTACAGGTCCCCGATCGCATCCAGCACCTTGTGCCGGATGAACTCGTCGGCAAAGCGCAGGCCGTCAGCATTCAGGAGCCGGTACTCGTCCAGCACCAGCGCGTTGTCGAGGCCGCCGCCGAGCGCGAGTCCGTCCTCGCGCAGCCGCTCCACATCGTGCATGAAGCCGAAAGTGCGGGCGCGGGCAATCTCCTTCAAATACGAAGTCTCGGCGAAATCCACGCTCACCGACTGGCTCGTCTTGTCGATGACCGGATGATTGAACACGATGGAAAACGACAGCCGCAGCCCCTCATACGGCTCCAGGCGAGCCCATTTGTCGCCCTCGCGCACCTCAAGTGCGCGCTTTACCCGCAGGAACCGCTTGGGCGCCGCCTGCTCTTCCAGGCCCGCCTGCTGTATGAGCAGCGCGAAAGGGGCGGCACTGCCGTCCATGATCGGGACTTCCGGCCCGTCAAGATCCACGTAAGCGTTGTCCACGCCCATGCCGGCCAGCGCCGACATGAGGTGCTCGACCGTGTAGACCTTGGCGTCCTGGTGCACCAAGCACGATGACAAGCGCGTCTCGCCAACCAGATCGGCGCGTGCCGGGATATCGACCGGCGTAGCGAGATCGACACGTCGAAAAACGATTCCCGTGTCGGGTTGCGCGGGGCGCAACGCGATGTTCACCATCTGGCCGGTATGCAATCCGACGCCCTTGGCTCGGACGAGGGACTTGAGGGTGCGTTGTTTCAGCATGCTAAGTTCTTGAGCGAGCGGGCGATTCTACCAGACGTGAACGACGGAACGCTCCCTCCGGCAAGGAAAAGGAGGGGGCGCTCCGCGCTCGCGGCCGTCGGCCGGACTAGTCGGCTTGCTTGCGCAGGAACGCCGGGATGTCGTATTTGTCCACGCCGCTTTGCTGCAGAGCTTCCACGGTGGAGGCCCGGTTGCGGCGGATCACCGCCGGCACGGAATCGAGCTGCTGGTAGTCCACCGCGCCGTGCGCCATCATCGGCTGGTCGTCGGTACCCGTCTTCTGTGACACCACCAGCTGCGGCTTGCCCTGGCGCGCCATCAAGGGCGCGCCGAGCCCCGTCGCCACTACGGTCACGCGCAGGCCGTCCTCGAGAGCATCGTCGTACACCCCGCCGTAGATGATGGTCGCGTCGTCCGCGGCGAACGCGCGGATGGTGTTCATCACCTCCTTGGTCTCGCGCAGCTTGAGGCTGGTGCGCGAGGCGCTGATGTTGACCAGCACACCGCGCGCGCCCGCCAGGTTGACGCCTTCGAGCAACGGGCAGGCTATGGCCTGCTCCGCCGCGATGCGCGCCCGGTCGACGCCGGAGGCGGCGGCCGAGCCCATCATGGCCATGCCGTGCTCCGACATCACGGTGCGCACGTCCTGGAAGTCGACGTTCACCAGTCCGGGCTGGTTGATGATCTCGGCGATTCCCGCGACGGCGTCGTTCAGCACGTTATCGGCGGCCCTGAACGCTTCTTCCTGCGTCACGTCCTCGCCCAGGACTTCCTCCAGCTTGTCGTTGAGGATGACGATCAGCGAATCCACGTGCGGCGCAAGCTCGGCGAGCCCCTGCTCCGCGATCCGCGCGCGCTTGGAGCCTTCGAACGAGAACGGCTTGGTCACCACCGCGACGGTCAGCACGCCGAGCGAGCGCGCCACCTCCGCGATCACCGGGCCTGCGCCCGTGCCGGTGCCTCCGCCCATGCCGGCGGTAATGAACACCATGTGCGCGCCGGAAACCGCCTCCTCGATGCGCTCACGCTCCGCGTTCGCCACCGCGCGCGCCTCCTCGGGCCTGGCGCCCGAGCCCAGTCCGGAGGAACCGAGCTGGATCTGGTTGCGCGCCTTGTTGCGCGATAGCACCTGCGCATCGGTATTGACGGCGATGAATTCCACGCCTTCGACGCCCTGCTCGATCATGTGGTTCACGGCGTTGCCGCCGGCCCCACCGACCCCGATCACCTTGATGATCGGCCCTGCCGCTTGACTGTCCACGATCTCGAACATGTTTTCCTCCTTGCCAGTTGGAACGACATCAGAAATTGCGTTGGAACCACTCCCGCATCCGCCCCAGGACGGCGCGTACGGAGCCGTCCTGGCGCGATATCTGTCCTTGCCTGACCTGCTGCACGCCCTCCAGCAGCAGGCCCACCGCCGTTGCGTAGCGCGGGCTGCGCACCACGTCGGCCAGCCCACCGGCGTACTTCGGCACGCCCACGCGCACCGGCATGTGGAAGATCTCCTCGCCGAGCTCCACCATGCCCTGCATCACCGAGCTGCCGCCGGTGAGCACGACGCCCGAGGACAACAGCTCCTCGAAACCGGATTCGCGCAGCACCTGCTGCACGAGCGAGAACAACTCCTCGACGCGCGGCTCGATCACCTCGGCGAGCGTCTGGCGCGACATGACGCGCGGGCCACGGTCGCCGATGCCCGGCACTTCGATCATCTCGTTGGGGTCGGCGAGCTGGCGCAGCGCCACGCCCTGGCGCACCTTGATCAGCTCCGCGTCCGCGGTCGGCGTGCGCAGCGCCATGGCGATATCGTTGGTGATCTGGTCGCCGGCGATCGGGATCACCGCCGTATGCCGGATGGCGCCATGCGTGAACACGGCGATGTCGGCCGTGCCGCCGCCGATGTCCACCAGGCACACGCCCAGGTCCTTCTCGTCTTCCGAGAGCACCGCGCGCGAAGAGGCCAGCGGCTGCAGGATGAGGTCGTTCACCTCCAGCCCGCAGCGGCGCACGCACTTGACGATGTTCTGCGCGGCGGACACCGCGCCGGTGACGATGTGCACCTTGACCTCCAGGCGCACGCCGGACATGCCGATCGGCTCGCGCACGTCCTCCTGGCCGTCGATGATGAACTCCTGCCGCAGCACGTGAAGGATTTGCTGGTCGGTCGGGATGTTTACGGCCTTGGCGGTTTCGATGGCGCGCTCCACGTCCAATGCGCCCACCTCGCGGTCCTTGATCGCCACCATGCCCGTCGAGTTGAAGCTCTTGATATGGCTGCCGGCGATGCCGGTGAAGGCCGAGGCGATCTTGCAATCGGCCATCAGCTCGGCTTCCTCGAGCGCCCGCTGCACCGCGTTCACCGTGGCCTCGATGTTCACCACCACGCCTTTCTTCAGCCCCTTGGACTCGTGGCCGCCCATGCCGAGGATCTCGAGCGACCCGTCGGCGCGCAGCTCGGCCACCAGCGCCGCCACCTTGGAGGTGCCGATGTCGAGCGCCACGACGAGGTTCTTGGAGTCCTTCGCCATGGCTTATCCGCCCCTCTGCGTCGCGACGCGCAACGCGAAGCCGTTCGGGTAGCGCAGGTCGATGTGGTCGTGCTTGCGCGGCATGCGCGCGAGGGTGTGCGGGTACGCCGCGACTAGCCGCGCCAGGCGCGCTTCGACCGGATCGCGCGCCGCGTCGCGTCCCAGCTCGAGGGCGAGGCCGTCGGCCAGGCGCAGGCGCCACGCGTGTCGCGGCGTCAGGATCACGCGCTCGGGCACCGCGCCCAGCGGCGCCAGGATGGCGCTAAAGCGATGGAAGCGCCGGGTGACCTCGGCCTCGCTGCCGGCCGGACCGGCGAGCAGCGGCAGCGCGGCATCGCTTGCCCCCGCAAAGCGCTCGCCGAGCGGGTTCACCAGGCCGCCCTCGCCCCAGCGAGCGAGGGGGACGTGCTCTTCGATCGTCGCCTCCAGGCGGTCGGGCCATACGCGCCGCAGCTGCACGCGGCGCACCCACGGCAACTGCTCGAGCGCCGCGCGCGCCTGCCCTAGGTCCACGGCGAAGAAGTTCCCGGCGATGCTTTCCTGCGTCGCCTGCTCGATCTGCGCGCGCGAGGTGTGCACCAGCCCGCCCGCCACCGCGATTTCGCGCAGCGGGAACAGCGTCGAGCGCAACAGCAGCTGCACGGCCGCGATGCCGAACACGACCAGCGCGAGCGCCGTGAGGAAACCGGCCGCGGCATTGAGCAGGCGCGGGTTATCCCACATGCGCGCCCTCCAGAATCTTTACGCACAGTTCTTCGTAGGAGATACCGACGGCGCGTGCCGCGATCGGCACCAGGCTGTGCCCCGTCATGCCGGGCGACGTATTGACTTCGAGCAACCACGGCTCGCCCGCCGCATCGAGCATCAGGTCGACGCGCCCCCAGCCGCCGCACCCGAGCAGCCGAAACGCCTCAAGCGACAGGTCTTTCAGCGCCGCCTCCCGTTCGGGCGGCAAGCCGCAGGGGCACAGGTACCGGGTGTCGTCGCTGAAGTACTTGTGCTGATAGTCGTAGTTGCCCTGGGGCGCTTCGATGCGGATCAGGGGCAGCACCCTGTCGTCGAGAATGCCGGCGGTGTATTCGGGCCCGTCGACGAAGCATTCCGCCAGCGCAATGTCGTGGTACTTCTTCGCGGCGAGCTCGTAGGCTGCCGGCAACTGCGCGACCGCGGTGACCTTGGTCAGTCCGAGCGTCGAGCCCTCGTTCGCCGGCTTGACGATGAGCGGCAGGCCGAGGTCTGTCGCCACGGCGTCCCAGTCGTCGCGGGCGCCGAGAATGCGGTAACGCGGCGTCGGCAGGCCGGCCGCCAGCCAGATCATCTTGCTGCGCCACTTGTCGATGGCGACGGCAGAGCCGAGCACGCCGCTTCCGGTGTAGGGAATGCCCATCACCTCCAACGCGCCCTGCAGCGTGCCGTCTTCGCCCCCGCGGCCATGCAGCGCAATGAAGCAGCGCGCGAAACCCTCGCGCCGCAACTCGCTCAAATCGCGCTCTGCCGGATCGAACGCGTACGCATCGATGCCTTTGTCGCGTAGCGCCTTGAGCACGCCCGTACCGCTCATCAGCGAGACTTCGCGCTCCGCGGAACGGCCGCCCATCAGCACGGCGACTTTGCCGGCGTTCATGCCGGCTCTCCCACGATGCGCACTTCGGGCACCAGGTCGACGCCGGTACGCTCGGCCACCCGTTGGCGCACGTCCTGGATGAGCCCCTCGATGTCCGCCGCGCTCGCGCGGCGGCCGGGGTTGACGATAAAGTTGGCGTGCTTGTCCGAGACCTGCGCGCCGCCGTGCGCGAGGCCCTTCAGGCCGCAAGCCTCGATGAGGCGCGCAGCGTGGTCCCCGGGCGGATTGCGGAACACGCTGCCGGCGTTGGGCCAGGACAGGGGCTGCGTGGCGATGCGTCGCTCGAGGAACTCCCGGATGCGCGCGCGCGAGGCGGCGCCGTCGCCTGGCGCCAGGTCGAACCACGCGCCCGCGAACCACTCGTCTTCACCGATGCGGCCGCCCGCACGCAGCGCGCAGTGCCGGTAGCCGACGTCGAACTCCTCGCGCGCGCGAGTGCGCAGGCGCCCGAGGCGGTCGATGGTGACGGCACGACCGACGATCTCCCAGGTCTCGCCGCCATAACAGCCGGCATTCATCGCCAGCGCGCCGCCCACGGTGCCCGGAATGCCGGCGAGGAACTCGCCGCCGGCGAGGTCGTGGCGCGCGGCGAAGCGTGCAACCTTGGGCGCGGCGACGCCTGCGTCCGCATACAGTTGGCCGGCGATCCGCTCCGGGTGCCGTCCCGAGGCGTGCATCAGCACCACCGTTCCGGGGAATCCGCCGTCGCGTACCAGGAGATTCGAGCCCAGGCCGACGAACAGCAGCGGCTCGCGCGGCGGCAGCTGGGCGAGAAAACCCTGCAGGTCGTCCAGGTCCGCGGGCGCGTAGAAGCGCGCCGCCGTGCCACCCGCGCGCCAGCTCACGTGCCGCGCCATCGGCTCGTGGGCCCTGAGGTCCCCGCGCAGCCCCTGCAGTCGCAACGCGTCGCTCATGTTCATGTCAGCTGTGCCGGGACGTTGGCGATCGATCCAGCGCCCATCGTCACCACGACATCGCCATCGCGCGCCACGCGCCGGATGGCCGCGGCGAGCTGCGCCACGTCCTCGACAAACACCGGCTCGACCTTGCCCGCGACACGCACCGCGCGCGCGAGCGAGCGCCCGTCGGCGGCGACGATCGCGGGCTCGCCCGCCGGATACACCTCGGCGAGCAGCAACGCGTCGGCCGTGGACAGCACCTTCACGAAATCCTCGAACAGGTCGCGCGTGCGCGTATAGCGGTGGGGCTGGAAGGCGAGCACCACCCGGCGGCCGGGGAAGGCGCCGCGCGCTGCCGCCAGCGTCGCGGCCATTTCCACCGGGTGATGCCCGTAGTCGTCGATCAGCGTGAAGCGGCCGCCGCCGGCGATCGCAACCTCGCCGCAGCGCTGGAAGCGCCGCCCCACGCCGTGGAACTCGGCCAGTGCCTTGAGGATTGCGGCGTCGGCGACGCCGAGCTCGATGCCCACCGCGATCGCGGCCAGCGCGTTCTGCACGTTGTGCGCGCCGGGCAGGTTGAGCGTCACCTCGAGCGGCGCCTTGCCCTCGCGGCGCGCGGTGAAGCGCATGGCGCCGCCGGCGTGCGTCACCTTCTCGGCGCGCACCATCGCCTCCGTCGCGAAGCCGTAGGTCACCACCGGCTTCGATACGAAGGGCAGGATCTCGCGCACGTTGGCGTCGTCTGCGCACAGGATGGCGCTGCCGTAGAAAGGCAGGTTCTGCAGGAACTGGACGAAGGATTGCTTCAGGCGCGCGATATCGTGGCCGTAGGTCTCCATGTGGTCGGCATCGATGTTGGTCACCACGCCGACCACTGGTTGCAGGTGCAGGAACGAGGCGTCGGATTCGTCGGCCTCGACCACGATGTACTCGCCCTGCCCGAGGCGCGCATTCGAGCCGGCGGCGTTGAGGCGCCCGCCGATGACGAAAGTCGGGTCGAGCCCGCCTTCGGCGAGCACGCTCGCCACCAGGCTGGTGGTGGTGGTCTTGCCGTGCGTGCCGGCGATCGCCACGCCCTGCTTCAGGCGCATCAGCTCCGCGAGCATCAGCGCGCGCGGCACCACCGGCACGCGCCGCGCGCGCGCCGCCTGCACCTCGGGGTTGTCGGCACGCACCGCGCTGGACACCACCACCGCGTCGGCGCCCTCGATGTTGTGCGCCGCGTGCGACATCGACACGCTCGCGCCGAGCTCGATCAGGCGCCGCGTCGCGGGGCTCTCGGCGAGGTCGGACCCGCTCACCCGGTAGCCCAGGTTCAGCATGACTTCGGCGATGCCCGACATGCCGGAGCCGCCGACGCCGATGAAATGCAGGTGCCGGACCTTGTGCTTCATCCGGCGAGCTCCATGCAACGTCCCGCGACGCGCTGCGCCGCGTCGGGCTTGCCGAGCGCGCGCGCCCGGTGCGCCATGTCCAGCAGGCGCGGCCGGCCGAGCGAGCGCAGCGTGTCGGCGAGCTTCTCGGGCGTGAGCTGCGACTGCGGCAGCAGGATTGCCGCGCCCGCGTCGGCGAGAAAGCGCGCATTCGCGCTCTGGTGATCGTCCACCGCGTGCGGGAAAGGCACCAGCACGCTCGCCACGCCCCCTGCAGAGAGCTCCGCCACGGTGATGGCCCCGGCGCGGCAGATCACCAGGTCGGCTTCGGCATAGCGCCGCGCCATGTCGTCGATGAAGGGCACCAGCTCCCCGTCCACGCCCGCGGCGCGGTAGTTCGCGCGCAACGCGTGCAGGTGCTTCTCGCCCGACTGGTGCACCACGGCAGGCCGCGGCTCGAGCAGCCCAAGCGCCTTGGGCACGCATTCGTTGAGCGCCTGCGCGCCGAGGCTGCCGCCGACGACGAGCAGCCTCAACGGCCCTTGGCGCCCGGCGTAGCGCGACTCCGGGGCCGGGATTGCCGCGATCTCGCGGCGCACCGGATTGCCGGTCCATTCGGCGCGCGGCAAGGCTTGCGGAAACGCCGTCATGGCCTTGTCGGCCACCCGCGCGAGAACCCGGTTGGTGAGTCCGGCGATGGCGTTCTGCTCGTGCACGGCGAGCGGCCGCGCGAGCAGCGAGGCCATCATGCCGCCGGGAAACGCGACATATCCCCCCATGCCGAGCACCACGTCCGGACGCAGCTTGAGAATGGCGCGTGCGGCTTGCGCGAAGCCGATGAGAAGGTTCACCGGCAGCAGCAACGCGGCGAACACGCCCTTGCCCCTCAGGGCGGCGGCGCGGATGTAGGCCATGGAATAGCCGTGCGGCGGCACCAGGCGCGCTTCCATGCCGGTGCGGGCGCCCATCCACACCACGTTCCACCCCGCGGCGCGCAGCGCATCGGCCACGGCGAGCCCCGGGAACACGTGCCCGCCGGTGCCGCCCGCCATGATGAGCACGGTCCTCACGCGTGCCTGCCCCGTGCCAGTTGCCGGCATTCCCAGTCGATGCGCAGCAGGAGCGCCAGCGCTACGCTATTGGCCACGAGTCCCGTGCCGCCGAAGCTCATGAACGGCAATGTCAGGCCTTTGGTGGGCAGCAAGCCCATGTTCACGCCCATGTTGATGAGCGCCTGAAGGCCGATCCAGATGCCGATGCCCTGCGCGGTGAGCGCGGCGAAATGCCGGTCGCGCAGCGCCGCCTGGCGGCCGATGGCAAATGCGCGCAGCACCACCCAGCTGAACAGCGCGATCACCACCGCCACGCCCACGAAGCCGAGCTCCTCGGCGATCACCGCGAGGAGGAAATCCGTGTGCGCCTCGGGCAGGTAGAAGAGCTTTTCCACGCTCGCGCCCAGGCCGACGCCGAGGAATTCGCCCCGGCCGAAGGCGATCAGCGCGTGCGACAGCTGGTAACCGCGGCCGAACGGATCGGTCCACGGATCCATGAAGCCGAAGATGCGCTGCATGCGGTACTCCGAAGTGAGCACCAGCAGCGCGAAGCCGAGCGCGAGCATCGCCACCAGCGCGGTGAAGTGGCGGCCGTTCATGCCGCCGAGGAACAGGATGCCGAAGGCGGTCACCGCGATCACCACCAGCGCGCCGAAGTCCGGCTCGCGCAGCAGCAGCCATGACACGAACATCATCACCGCCAGCATCGGCAAGAGCCCGCGCCGGAAGCTCTTGAGCACCGCGTGCTTGCG
Organism: Burkholderiales bacterium; assembly: GCA_035760345.1. Classification (GTDB taxonomy): domain Bacteria; phylum Pseudomonadota; class Gammaproteobacteria; order Burkholderiales; family SG8-39; genus JAABQT01. Next base: position 10,900 of record DASTTC010000411.1, read on the forward strand.
CACCGTGTAGTCCGCCGCGTAGAGCACGGCGGCGAGTTTCACCAGCTCCGAGGGCTGCACCGTGATCGCGCCCAGGTCGAGCCAGCGGCGCGCGCCGTTCACTTCGCGCCCGATGCCCGGCACCAGCACCAGCACCAGCAGCGCGACACTGGCGAGGAATGCCAGCGGCGCGCCCTTTTGCCACACCCGCAGCGGCACCAGGAACACCACCAGCGCCGCGGCGAGCGCCACGCCCAGGAACACCGCGTGGCGCACGAGGAAGAAAGCGGCGTTCGCCCCGGTATAGCGGCTCGCCTCCGCGGTGGCGATGGACGCCGAGTACACCATCACCATGCCCATCATCATCAGCAGCAGCGCCGCCCAGGCGAGGGAGCGGTCGTACTCGGGCTGCGCGACGTCCTGGGCGAAAACGTAGGTCGCGGCCACGTCAATCCGCCAGCGCGCGCGCCGCGGCGGCAAAGGCTTCGCCGCGGTGGCGGTAATCGCGAAACATGTCGAAGCTCGCGCAGGCGGGCGACAGGAGCACCGCGTCGCCTTCACGCGCGATCTCCGCGGCGCGGGTCACCGCGCGCTCGAGCGTCACGCAATGCTCCAGCGGCACGCCGACCCCGGTGAGCGCGCGCTCCAGCAGCGGCGCGTCGCGCCCGATGAGCAGCACCGCGCGCGCGTGCGCGGCCACCGCGGGCGCGAGCGGCGCGAAATCCTGGCCCTTGCCGTCGCCCCCCGCGATGAGCACGGCCGGGCGGCCCAGGCCGCGCAGCGCGGCAAGCGCGGCGCCCACGTTGGTGCCCTTGGAATCGTCGTACCAGTGCACGCCGTGGCGCTCGCGCACCCGCTGCAGCCGGTGCGGCAGGCCGCGAAAGCTCGCCAGCCCCGTGGCGAGCGCCGCGTGCGGCACGCCGAGCGTGCGCGCCAGCGCGCAGGCGGCCAGCGCGTTCGACAGGTTGTGCGCGCCGTGGATCGGCAGGTCCGCGGCGCGAGCGAAGCCGTGAGAGCCTTCAAGCAGCACGCCGTCGGCAAAACCGAAGTCCTCTTCCGAGCGCGGCGCGTCGAGCCCGAACGTGACGCGCCGGCGGCTGGGCAGGCCCATGGCGAGCGAGCGCCAGCTGTCGCGGTTCAGCACCTGCACCCCCTGGCCGAGGAAAATGCGCGCCTTCGCCGCCGCGTAGTCTTCGATGCCCGCGTAGCGGTCGAGGTGGTCCTCGCTCACGTTGAGCAGTGCCGCCGCGGCAGGCTCGAGCGACCAAGTCGTCTCGAGCTGGTAGCTGGAGAGCTCCAGCACCCAGGCAGCCGGCGCGGTGGTGCGTGCGGCGAGCGCAGCGAGCGCCGGCGGGCCGATGTTGCCCGCCACCTCGACGTCGAGCCCGGCCGTGCGCAGCAGGTGCCCCGCGAGCGCGGTGACCGTGCTCTTGCCGTTGGTGCCGGTCACCGCCAGCACGCGCGTGCCGTTGTGCGCGCGCACGTGCCAGGAAAAAAGCTCGATCTCACCCAGCACCGGAATGCCGCGCCCGAGCGCGATGCGCACCACGTCCTCCTGCAGCGACAAGCCCGGGCTTACGCACACCAGATCCACGCCCTCGAGCAGCGCCGCGCCGAACGGGCCGGTGCGCAGCTCGCCCGCGAAGTCCGCGGCGCGCGGCGGCGCCGCACGGGTGTCGGCGACGCGCGCCGTGCCGCCCTGGCGCTCGACCCAGCGCGCCGCCGCCAGTCCGCTGTCGCCCAGGCCCAGCACCAGCATGCGGCGCCCGGCAAGCGGCACCGGCTCGGGCTGCGGCAGCTGCGTGAACAGAGGTTCTCGCATCGACATCGTCACCGCAGCTTCAGCGTCGACAGGCCGAACAGCACCAGCATCATGGTGATGATCCAGAAGCGCACCACCACCTGCGATTCCTTCCAGCCTTCCAGTTCGTAGTGGTGGTGCAGCGGCGCCATGCGAAAGATGCGCTTGCCGCCCGAGGCCTTGAAGTACAGCACCTGCAGCATCACCGAGAGCGTCTCGACGACGAACACGCCGCCCATGATGAACAGCACGATCTCCTGGCGCACGATCACGGCGATGGTGCCGAGCGCGGCGCCCAGGGCCAGCGCGCCGACATCCCCCATGAACACTTCCGCGGGGTAGGCGTTGAACCAGAGGAACCCGAGGCCCGCGCCCGCGAGCGCGCCGCAGAACACCGCCAGCTCGCCCGCGCCCGCGATGTAGGGCAGGCCGAGGTACTTGCTGAACACGCTGTGCCCGGCGACGTAGGCGAACAAGCCCAGCGCGCTCCCGATCATCACCGTCGGCATGATGGCGAGACCGTCCAGCCCGTCGGTGAGGTTCACCGCGTTGGAGGTGCCGACGATGACGAAGTAGGTGAGGATGATGAAGCCGATGGGGCCGAGCGGATAGGCGACGAACTTGAAAAACGGCACGATCAGCTCGTTCAGCGCCGGGTTGCTCTGCGCGATGCTGGCGAGATACGCGGCCGCGGCGAGGCCGATGGCCGATTGCCAGAACAGCTTGACGCGTGCCGACAGGCCCTTGGGATTGCGGTGCACCACCTTGCGGTAGTCGTCGATCCAGCCGATGGCGCCGAAGCCGAGCGTCACCAGCAGCACCACCCACAGGTAGCGGTTCTGCAGGTCGCCCCACAGCAGCGTGGTGATGCCGATGGACAGCAGGATCAGCGCGCCGCCCATGGTCGGCGTGCCCGCCTTGGTCAGGTGCGTGCGCGGGCCGTCGTCGCGCACCGACTGGCCGATCTTGTAGGCCGTCAGCTTGCGGATCACGTAGGGCCCCAGGACCAGCGAGATGGCGAGCGCGGTCATGCACGCGAGCACCGCGCGCAGCGTGATGTAGTTGAAGACGTTGAACAGGCGCACGTCGCGCGCGAGCCACTGGGCGAATTCGAGCAGCATCAGAGCACCTCCCCGCCGTCGCCGGTCAGCGCGGCCACCACGCGCTCCATGCGCATGAAGCGCGACCCTTTCACCAGCACCGTCGCGGCGCGCGGCAGGCCTCGCAGCAGCGCCTCCACCGAATCGAAGTGCCGCGCCTGCGCGCCGAAGGCATCGGCCGCCGCGCGGCTCGCTTCCCCCAGCGCGTAGAGCGCGCTGATGCCGCGTTCACGCGCATAGCCGCCGACCTCGCGGTGAAACGCCGGGCCGTGCTCGCCCACCTCGCCCATGTCTCCCAGCACCAGCACCGTCGGCGCCGGACAGGCGGCGAGCACGTCGATCGCGGCGCGCACCGAATCGGGGTTGGCGTTGTAGCTGTCGTCGATCACGGTGGCCCCGCCGCGCGCGGGCTTCGCCTGCATGCGCCCGAGGTACGGCCGGAACGCGTCCAGGCCGCGCGCAATGGTTTGGGCGTCGACGCCCGTCGCGTGCGCGCAGGCCGCCGCCGCGAGCGCGTTGCGCACGTTGTGCAGGCCGGGGAGGGCGAGCGTCGCGCGCGCCTCGCCTGACGGCGTACGCACCACGATGTCGCTCGACAGCGGCTTGAGCGCGTAGCCGCCGCTCACCGCGGCTGGGCGCTCGAGGCCGAAATCGACCACCCGCCGGTTGCCGGCCGCGGCCCGGAACGCCTCCCGGCAGCCATCGTCCGCGTTCACCACCGCAATGCCGGTGGCCGGCAGCGCGCGCAGCGCGTGGGCGTTCTCCTCGGCGCTGGCCTCGACGCTGTGCATGAACTCCATGTGCTCGCGCTGCGCATTGGTGACCAGGGCGATCGTCGGCTGAGCGATCGATGCGAGCCAGGCGATCTCGCCCGGGTGGTTCATGCCCAGCTCCACGGCACAGTAGCGATGCGCCTCGCGCAGCCCCAGTACGGTCAAGGCAACGCCGATGTCGGTGTTGAGATTGCCCCGCGTCGCCAGCACCGCGGCCTCGCCCGCGTGCGCGCGCAGGATCGAGACCAGCATTTCCTTGGTGGTGGTCTTGCCGTTCGCGCCGGCGATCGCGATGGCGACCGGCGCGAACCGTGCCCGCCAGTGACGGCCCAGTCGCCCGAGGCCGCGGCGCGTATCCTCGACCACCACCACAGGCAGCGGCGCGGGCGCGGCGAACGCGTCGTCGACGAGCGCGCCGGCGGCACTGCGCGCCTGCGCCGTGCCGAGGAAGTCGTGGCCGTCGAAGCGCTCGCCGCGAATGGCGACGAACAGTTCGCCCGCGCCGACGCTGCGCGTATCGGTGGACACGCCGGCGAAGCGCGCGTTCGCGCCCTGCAGCCGGCCATGCATCGCGGTGGCGGCCTCGGCCAGGCTCATCATCGTTGGCCCCGCCGGCGCAGGACTTCGCGCGCGGCATCGGCGTCCGAGAACGGCAGCCGACGCCCGGCGATTTCCTGCGTGGTTTCGTGGCCCTTGCCGGCGACCAGGATCACGTCCGCCGCCGCCGCCGCAGCGATGGCGCCGGCAATCGCGCGCGCGCGATCGGGCTCGAGCTCGTGCGGCCCGTCGACGCCCGCCTCGATGTCGCGCAGGATCGCGAGCGGATCTTCGCCGCGCGGGTTGTCCGAGGTGAGTACGATGCGGTCGGCGAGCCGCGAGGCGACCGCGCCCATGGGGGCGCGCTTGGCGCGGTCGCGCTCACCGCCGGCGCCGAACACCGCGACCAGCCGGCCGCCGCGCGCTTCGGCGATCGGGCGCAGCGCCTGCAGCACCTTGTCGAGCGCGTCGGGCGTGTGCGCGTAGTCGACGACCACCAGCGGTTCGCCCTCGCCCCCCAGGCGCTGCATGCGCCCCGGCACGTCGGGCAGGCGCTCAAGGCAGCGCACCGCGTCGCGAAATTCCAGCCCGTAGGCGACGAGCGCACCCGCCACGCCAAGCGCATTGGAGATGTTGAATCGGCCGGGCGCGCGCAGCGTGCACTCGGCCTCGCCCCAGCTCGAGGCGATGCTGACGCGCGCGCCCTCGATCGCCGAGACGGCGATGAACTCGCGCGCAGTGGCGGCCGGAAACAGGCTGTAGCCGATGGTGCGCAGGCCACGCGCGGCGAGCCCCTGCGCCAGCTGCGCACCGAACACGTCATCCAGATTGAGCACCGCGCAGGCGAGCCCGTCGGACTCGAACAGGCGCGCCTTGGCTGCCGCGTAAGCATCCATCGTGCCGTGGTAGTCGAGGTGGTCGTGCGACAGGTTGGTGAACAGCGCGCAGTCGAACGCGACGCCGCCCACGCGTTCCTGCTGCAAGGCATGCGAGGACACTTCCATCGCCGCCGCGACGGCGCCTGCGCGCCGCAGGTCCGCGAGCAGCCGGTGCACCTCGAGCGCATCCGGCGTGGTATGCCCGATGTCCTCGAGCGCGCCTGGAAAGCCGGCGCCGAGGGTGCCGATGATGCCGCATTTCGCGCCCGCGCCGCCGAGCGCCGCCGCCAGCCACTGCGAGCAGGTGGTCTTGCCGTTGGTGCCGGTGACGCCGCAGGTCCACAGCGCCTGCGATGGCCGGTCGTAGAAAGCGTGCGCGAGCGCACCCGAGTGCCGGCGCAGGTCCGCCACCGGCGCGTTCGCCACGCGCCACTCATCGCGCCAGGCGAACTGCGCAGCCTCCCACAGCACTGCGGCCGCGCCGCGCGCGATGGCTTCGGCAATGAAGCGGCGGCCATCGGCTCGCTCCCCGGGATAGGCGAAGAATGCCACCCCGGGCGCGCAGCGGCGGCTGTCCGCGGCGAGCCTGTCGATCATCGCCCCCTGGCGCGCGAGCTGTGCGAACGGATCCATGCGCGCATCAGGTGCTTTCCCACGCTTCCTCGCCTTCGCCCGGCAGGGGTACGGGCTCGAGCGGCGCGTCGTAGGGCACGCCGAGCGAGCGCAGCGCGCCGCGCGCGACCTCCGCGAACACGGGGGCGGCGACCACGCCGCCGAAGTACTGGCCGTTGGAGGGCTCGTCGATCATCACCGCCACCACCAGGCGCGGCGCGCTGACCGGGGCGAAACCGACGAAGGACGAGAGATACTTATCGGGAGCGTAGGCGCCGTTCTCCTGCTTGTGCGCGGTTCCGGTCTTGCCGGCCACCCGCCATCCCATGACGCGGGCGCGCGGGCCGGTGGCGCCGGGCTGCACCGCCAGCTCGAGCATGGCGCGCACTGCGCGCGCGGCCTCGGCCGACAGGACCTTTTCCCCGCTCACCGCCGTCCCTGTTTTGACCAGCGTCAGCGGTACCAATTCCCCGTCGCGCGCGAACACCGTGTAGGCGCGGGCGAGCTGGGCGAGGCTGAGGGAAATGCCGTGGCCGTAGCCCATGGTCGCCTGCTCGATCGGCCGCCAGGTCTTGTAGGGACGCAACCGGCCGGCCGCGGCGCCCGGGAAGCCGAGCTCGGGGACGGTGCCGAAGCCGACGCGGCGGAAAAAGTCCCACATCGTCTCGCGCGGCAGCGACAGCGCGATCTTCGCCACGCCGACGTTGGACGAGCGCGCCAGCACCTGGCCGACGCTCTGCTCCGCCGCCGGGTGAAGATCGCGAATGGTGTAGTTGGCCAGGGTGAGCCGGCCCGGGCCGGTATGCACCATCGTC
>DASTTC010000412.1:0-8034 GCA_035760345.1 Burkholderiales bacterium
GGTCGAGCCGATGGTGCGCGTCCACAGCCACTTGCCCGCGGTGAGGATCTTCATCTTCGCCAGCACGAAGGAGTTGACGAACTCGCCGCAGAAGTACGCGATCATGGAGGCACCGGCGATGCGCCATGCCTGGCCGAAGGCGATCTCGTAGGCTTCCTGGTTGTTCCAGAACGGCGCCGGCGGCAGCGCCACCACCACGTACGCCATGAAGGAGGCGAAGGCAAGCCCGCCGAAGCCCGCCCAGATCACGCGCCGCGCGCGCGCGTAGCCGTAGACCTCGGTGAGGATGTCGCCGAACACGTAGGAAATGGGGAAGAACAGCACCCCCGCGCCGAACACCAGCGTGCCCACGAGCGGCAGGTCCACCTGCGAGATCTTCGCCGGGCCGATGAGATTCGCGCAGATCAGCACCGTGACGAACGCCGCCATCACGAACTCGTAGTAGCGATACTGCCGCTGCGGCGCGGCGCTCACGGCGCTAGGGGAGCTTGGGCGTGTAGTCGCGGAACGGCGGCTCGAGCTGGATGCGCATTGCATCGAGCATGCGGGCGACCATGGCGTAGAACGCCGCCGTGAGCGAGAGCTCGACGAAGGTCTGGTGGTCGAAATGCTTCGACACCCGCGCGTACACTTCATCGGTCACGTTCGCGTGGGTCACGGCCTCCGCCAGCTCGAGCGCTGCCTGCTCGCGCGCATCGAACGCGTCCGAGTCGCGCCAGCGCGCCAGCGCCTCGATCTGCGCTTCGCTCACGCCGGCTTTCCTCGCCATCTGCAGGTGCTGCGCCCACTCGTACTCCGAGCGCATGAGCTGCGCGCCGCGCAGGATCATCAGCTCGCGCAGCACGCGCGGGGTCTTGCTCTCGTAGCGGATGGCGCGCGCGAACTCGGTCCACGCGGCGGCAAGCGCGGGGTGATTGCCGAGGGCGCGATACAAGTTGGGCGGCGAGCCCCACAGCGCCTCGAGGCGTTTCTGCAGGGCGGGTTCGAACTCGGCATTGGGCATGCGTTGCATGGCGGCATAATAGCCGAATGGTTGGCGAGACCCGCGAGCTCGGCGCCGATGCGGTCCGCGATTTCCAGCTGACGCGCGTGCCGCCGGCGTTCCTCGACGATCCCTATCCGTGGTACGCGGCGCTGCGCACGCACGACCCGGTGCACGTGCTGGAAGACGGCGGGGTGTTCCTCTCGCGCCACGAGGATGCGCTCGCGGTGTACCGCAGCGCGCACACCAGTTCCGACAAGAAGGCCGAGTTTGCGCCCAAGCTCGGCCACTCGCCGCTCTACGAGCACCACACCACGAGCCTCGTGTTCAACGACCCGCCGCTGCACACGCGCGTGCGGCGCATCCTGATGGGCGCGGTGAACCAGAAGGCCATCGCGCGCATGGAGCCGAACGTCGCGCGCCTGGTCGATACGCTGCTCGAGGAGATGGCGGCGAAGCGCGAGGTGAACTTCATCGACGACTTCGCGGCGCAGATTCCGATCGAGGTGATCGGCAACCTGCTCGCCATTCCGCGCGGGGAGCGCGGGCCCTTGCGCGGCTGGTCGGTGGCCATTCTCTCGGGGCTCGAGCCCAAGCTCACGCCGGAGATGTTCGAGGCGGGCAATCGCGCGGTGAGCGAGTTCGTCGATTACCTGAAGGTCCTGGTCGCCGCGCGGCGCAGGGCGCCCGGGGACTACGAGTCGGACGTGCTCACGCGCCTCATCCAGGGCGAAAAGGACGGCGAGCAGCTCACCGAGACCGAGCTCTACCACCAGTGCATCTTCCTCTTGAACGCGGGGCACGAGACCACCACCAACCTGATCGGCAACGGGCTGTGGGCGCTGCTCAACAACCCCGGCGAGATGCAGCGCCTGCGCGCCGATCCCGCGCTCGTGCCCTCCGCGATCGAGGAGATGCTGCGCTACGACGGGCCGATCCAGTTGAACAACCGCCGGCTCACCGCGCCGTTGGCGCTTTCGGGCACCAAGCTGCCGGCGGACACGCGGGTGACCATCGGCATCGGCGCGGCCAATCGCGACCCGGCGCAGTTTTCCGACGCAGAGCGCTTCGACGTCGGCAGGAAGCCCAATCGCCACGTCGCCTTCGGCCAGGGCGACCACGTGTGCGTCGGCATGAACGTGGCGCGCATGGAAGGGCGCATCGCCCTCGCGCGCCTGCTGGCGCGATTCTCCGGGATCGAACTCGCGGGCCAACCGCAGCGCGACCGCCGCGTGCGCTTTCGCGGCTTCAGGAAGCTGCCGCTGCGCTTAACTTAAATAGGGACAGTCCCTAATAAACGTTACAAACGCCGGATCTCGACCTTGCGGAACTTGACCACGCCGGCGTCGTACTGCAGTGCGATGCGGCCTTCGCTGAAGGCCTTGTTGCGCACGTCGACCGTCTTCTGGCCATTGAGCACCAGCACGATGTGGTCGCCCTTCATGGTGATGTCGTAGGTGTTCCACTTGCCGCCCGCCTTGGGCATCGGGTCGACCTTGGCGATGTTGGTCACGGCGCCGGTACCGTAGCTCGGGTCCTTGCGCTGGTCGTAGATGTTCGCCTCGTAGCACACCTTGTCGTTGATCACCTCGGGGTTGCCGCAGCGCATAAAGACGCCGCTGTTGGCGTCATCGCTCGCCCAGAACTCGACCCGCAGCTGGAAGTCGCGGTAGAACTCGTTGCTCACCATGAAGGCCTGGTCCTTGCCTTTCTTGCCGTCGGCGACAAGCACGCCCGACTCGATGCGCCAGTTGCCGCCGCCGATGTCGTACCACTGCTTCGTGTCGCGCCCGTCGAACAGCGTGACCCAGCCGCCGGGCCCGCCGCCCGTGGCGCAGCCGCCCAGGCCCATTGCGATGACGATCAATCCCGTGACGATTACGGACAGCCGCTTCATGGTCGACTCCTCCCCGAGCTACGACGTTGGCAGAAACACGCTATGGCGCGGGAGCATGTGCCCAACCCCCGCTAGCGTCAATAGTGGGGCGGGGGCGGCGACGCGAACCTGGGTCCGCCCCCCGCCCCCGCCCCGAAATCCGGTTCCGTCCCCGATTTTTCCTGCTACGCTTTCGGCCCCGCACCAGCGGATCCACGAGGAGCAAAGACCATGACATTCCCAGCGAAGCTCGCCGCGGCCGCGCTCGCCGCGACGCTCGCGGCCGGCGCGCAGGCCGCCGATTTCACGATGCGCCTGAGCCACCAGTTCCCGCCTGCGCACCACTCGGCGAAGAACCTCGAGCAGTTCGCCGCCGACGTGAAGGCCAACACCGGCGGCAAGGTCGAAGTGCAGATCTTCGGCGCGGCGCAGCTCTACAAGCCCGCGCAGCACCACGCCGCGGTGGCGGGCGGCAAGATCGAGTCCGCCGCGGTGCTCTCGTTCCAGTGGGGCGGCACGATTCCCGAGATGAACGTCACGGTGATTCCTTATTTCCTCAGCTCGGTAGCCAAGATGCGCGCCTTCCGCGGTTCGGAAGCGCAAAAGATGCTCGATGCCAAGATGGCCGACAAGGGCGTGCTCAACATCGGCTGGCTGATGGACGCGAACGACGGCATCTTCACCTCGTCGAACAAGGCGCTGGTCACGCCCGCGGACTTCAAGGGCGTGAAGGTGCGCGGATTGTCCAAGCTGTTCGACGCGGGGCTCGAGGCGATGGGCGCCGCGCCCTCGCCGATGCCCGCGCCCGAGGTGTACCAGGCGCTGCAGACCAAGGTCATCGACGCAGGTTTCACCGGCGTGAAGGCGGCCAACAGCCGCAAGTTCTACGAGGTGCAGAAGTTCGGCGTCGCCTCCAACATCATCCTCGCCTACGACAACCTGATCGTGAACCCGGCCTGGTGGAACGGCCTGCCCGCCGACCTGAGGAAAGGCATCTCGGACGCCTTGGCGAAGGCCGAAGACCGCGCCATCCCCACCTCCGACGGCATCCCGGCCGCCGACATCCAGGTGCTGCGCGACAAGGGCATGGAGGTCACCGTGCTCACCAAGGCGCAGGAAAAAGTGATGGCGGACGCCATGCAGCCCGCGGTGATCAAGGCGTTCATCGAGGCGAGCCCCGACGGCGCGCGCCTGATCGAGATGATGCGCAAGCTCTGAGGACGCGGCGCTGAGCGAACGCGTTCCCGGCCACGGCGCGCTCGCGCTCGCCGCGCGCGTGCTCGGCCCGCTGTCGCAGGCCGCGATCGGGCTTTCCGCGGCGGCGGTGCTCGCCTCGCTCGCGCTCGTCACCTGGGCGGTGGCGATGCGCTACGGCCTGAATCGCCCGCCCGCCTGGGTGGACGACGCGGTCGGGTTCCTGCTGGTCGGCATCGTCATGCTCGGCGCAGCGCAGACGCTGCGCCGCGGCGAGCACATCGGCGTGGACCTGCTCACTTCGCGATTGTCGCCACGCGCGCGGCGCTGGGCCGACGCCTGGGCGGCGCTCGCCGCGCTCGCCGCCTCGCTGGTGCTGGTGGTGAACGGCTGGAACACCGCGATGTTCTCGCGGAGCCTCGGCATCGTCGCCGAGGGCAACGTGGAGATCCCGGTGTTCTGGGTGCAGCTCCTGCTGCCGCTCGGCGGGCTGATGATGGCGCTGGTCGCGCTGGAAGCGCTCGCACGCCTCGCCGCGGGCGCGCCCTCGCTCGCCGCGCCGCGGGAGTCGGAAGTGAAGTTGCCATGAAGCTGCATCGATGACGCTTGCGTTGATCCTCGCGGGCCTCGTGCTCGTGCTGTTCACCGGGCTGCCGATCTTTGCGGGCCTGACGCTCTTCGGCGGGATGCTCCTCGTCGTGACGCAAGGCGGCCTGGGCTCGATCTCGGAAGTGATCTACGGCGAGCTGAACCGCTACCTGCTGGTGGCGATTCCGCTGTTCGCCTTCATGGCGCACGTCATGATCCGCAGCCGCATCGTCGACGACCTGTACGGCACCGCGTACACGCTCACGCGCCACCTGCCGGGCGGCGTGGGCATCGCCACCATCGCCGCCTGCACCATCTTCGCGGCAATCTCGGGCTCGAGCGTGGCCACCGCGCTCACCATCGGCTCGGTGGCCATCCCGCAGATGATCCGCTTCGGCTACGAGCCGCGCGCGGCCTACGGCCTGGTGGCCGCCGGCGGCACGCTCGGCATCCTCATCCCGCCCTCGGGGCCGATGGTGCTCTACGGCGTGGTGAGCGACACCTCGATCGGCGCGCTGTTCATGGCGGGCCTGGTGCCGGGACTGCTGATGGCGGTGATCTTCGCCGCCTGGACCATGGGCACCGCGGCCTTCGGCGCGCGCAAGCTGCGCCGCGAGCCGCGCGCGTCGCTGCTCGAGGCGCTGGCGTCGCTGCGCAAATCGGTGTGGGCGCTGACGCTGCCCGTGCTGGTGCTGGGCGGCATGTACGCGGGCGTGTTCACCGCCACCGAGGCCGCGGCCGCGGGCGCGGCGCTCGCGCTCGCCGTCGGCGTCATCGTCTACCGCAGCGTCGGCTGGCGCGAGATCTGGGACTCGGCGCTCGACGCGAGCCGCACTTCGGCGATGCTGTTCATGATCCTCGCCGGCGCCTCCGTGTTCGGCTTCGTGCTGACGAAAATGCGCATCCCGCACGAGATCGTGCAGTGGGTGGTGGCGCAGGACATCGGCGTGCTCGGCTTCCTGCTGGCGGTGATGGCGCTCATCTTCGTGCTCGGCATGTTCCTCGAGACCATCGCCATCATCCTGATCACCACGCCCGTGATCCTGCCGGCGATGGCGCACCTCGACATCCATCCCATCTGGTACGGCGTGCTGCTGATGATCAACCTGGAGCTCGCGTTGATCACGCCGCCGGTGGGGATGAACCTCTTCACCATCAAGGCGGTGACCAAGGCGCCGATCGGGGAGATCATCCGCGGCGCGTTGCCCTACGTGCTGCTGATCTTCGTGTGCCTGGGACTGGTGATGGCGGTGCCCCAGCTGGCGCTGTGGCTACCGGGCACGATGTACTAAATGGGGACAGACCCCATTTTTCTCATTTGGCGGCCGCGGCGCCTGCGGAGGCTGCCAGCGACAAATCCGTTGTTCGTGGCCTTGCGTAGATCATGAATCACGAACTGATCGAGATCTTCCTCGAACAGACCTTGGTAAGCGGCGGCGCCGGGAAACACCGGGTGCGGTTCGATCAGGCGGTCGGGCACGCCTTCGGCGTTCGCCCGGTAGCTGGACCAGCGGTACTCGCCGGGATGTCCGACCATCCCCGCGCTGACGGGATTGAGCTCGACGTAGCGGTAACAGGCGAGCGCATAGCGTTCTGAGTCAACAGGGCAGGAGCGGAATCGCCCTTCCCAGAGGCTTCCGCACCGCCCGTGCGTTCTGTTCACATGCTGCGCGTAGCACTGAGCGAGGAATTTCATCATCAAGGCACAGCTTTCCTCGGCCTGCGGGGTCAGAAGAACGTGCACGTGATTGGGCATCAGACAGTAGGCGTGCACCCCGCATCCGTACTGACGGGAGAAGCGGGCCAGAAGCCGCAGGTAGAGCGCGTAGTCACCGTCGCCAAAGAAGCACGCGCTGCGGTTGTGGCCGCGGTGCCTCACGTGCAGCGCAACGCCGGGGACGACCACTCGGGCGGTTCGTGGCATAGCCTGTAAGAACGGGCCGGGCGAACACCGGTTGACAGCCAGATGAGAAAAATGGGGTCTGTCCCCATTTACAATGCGCCCATGGCCGAGCGCTGGGACAACCCCATGGGCACGGACGGCTTCGAGTTCATCGAGTACGCCGCCCCGGACCCCAAGGCGCTGGGCGCGCTGTTCGAGCGCCTCGGCTTCAAGGCGATCGCCCGCCACCGCCACAAGAACGTCCTGCTCTACCGCCAGGGCGGCATCAATTTCATCGTCAACGCGGAGCCCGATTCCTTCGCGCAGCGCTTCGCGCGCCAGCACGGGCCCAGCATCTGCGCCATCGCCTTCCGCGTGCAGGATGCCAAGGCCGCCTGCGAGCGGGCGGTGTCGCTGGGCGCCTGGGGCTACGCGGGCACCGCGGGGCCCGGGGAGCTCAATATCCCGGCGATCAAGGGCATCGGCGACTCGCTCATCTATCTCATCGACCGCTGGCGCGGCAAGGGCGGAAAGAAGGAGGGCGAGATCGGCAACATCGGGTTCTACGACGTCGATTTTGAACCCCTCGCCGGCGCCGAGCTGAACCCGGCAGGCCACGGCCTGACTTACATCGACCACCTCACGCACAACGTGCACAAGGGCCGCATGAAGGAATGGGCCGACTTCTACGAGCGGCTATTCAACTTCAGGGAGATCCGCTATTTCGACATCGAGGGTCGGGTCACGGGCGTGAAGTCCAAGGCCATGACCAGCCCCTGCGGCAGGATCCGCATCCCCATCAATGAAGAGGGCACCGAGAAGGCGGGGCAGATCCAGGAGTACCTGGACCTGTACCGCGGCGAGGGCATCCAGCACGTGGCGCTGGGCTCCACGGACCTCTTCAAGACCGTGGACGCGCTGCGCGCGAAGGGCGTGCAGCTCCTCGACACCGTGGACACCTACTACGAGCTGATCGAGAAGCGCATTCCCGGGCACGGCGAGAACGTGGCCGAGCTGAGGAATCGCAAGATCCTCGTCGACGGAAAGAAGGGCGCGCTGCTGCTGCAGATCTTCTCCGAGAACCAGCTCGGCCCGATCTTCTTCGAGTTCATCCAGAGGAAAGGCGACGAGGGCTTCGGCGAGGGCAACTTCAAGGCCCTGTTCGAATCAATCGAGCTCGATCAGATGCGCCGCGGGGTGCTTAAATAGGGACAGACCTCATTTTCTCATTTGCGAATCATTTGCAAATGAGAAAATGAGGTCTGTCCCTATTTATGAAGCTGAGCTATCAATCGGGTTTCGGCAACACGTTCTCCACGGAGGCCGTGAAGGGCGCACTGCCGGTCGGGCAGAACTCGCCGCAGAAGACGCCGAAGGGGCTGTACACGGAGGTGTTCTCGGGCAGCGCGTTCACCGCGCCGCGGCACGAGAACCTTTCGAGCTGGCTCTATCGCCTGCGCCCTTCCGCGACGCACGGCCCGTTCAAGCGCATGGCGCAGGGACTGGTGCGCT
>DASTTC010000413.1:0-5018 GCA_035760345.1 Burkholderiales bacterium
GACCACCTGATCAACGAATCGGGCGAGGTGAGCATTGCGCGCTCGCGCGTCGAGGGCGAACTGCGTGCGGTGAAGCAGTCGATCGGCGACCTGAGCGAAAGCATCCTGCGGCTGCGCGGCCAACTGCGCGAGGTCGAGATCCAGGCCGACAGCCAGATGCAGTCGCGCCTGTCGGTGCTCGAGGAGCGCGAACGGGAGTTCGACCCGCTGGAATTCGACCGCTACACGCGCCTGCAGGAACTGACGCGCCTGATGACGGAAAGCCTGCACGATGCCGCCTCCATCCAGCAGGCGCTGCTCAAGAACCTGGGCGAGACCGATGCCGCGCTCGCGCACCAGTCGCGCATCAGCCGCGACGTGCAGCAGGCGCTGATGCGCATGCGCGCCGTGCCGTTCTCCATCCTGGACGAGCGGCTGTACCGCATCGTGCGCCAGACGACGCGCGAACTGGACAAGAAGGCCGAGCTCGAGATTCGCGGCAGCCAGGTGGAGCTCGACCGCAGCGTGCTCGAGCGCATCGGCGCGCCGATCGAGCACATGTTGCGCAATTCGCTGGCACATGGGCTGGAGTCGCCGCGGGATCGCCAGGCCGCCGGCAAGCCCGAGAGCGGGCGCCTGTCGGTGGAGTTGCGCCAGGAGGCCAACGAGATCGTGCTCACCGTGAGCGACGATGGCGCCGGGCTCGACCTGGAGCGCCTGCGGCGCAAGGCCGACGAGCGCGGACTGCTGGCAGCGGACGCGCAACCGGCGGCGGAGGCGTTGACGCAATTGATCTTCGTTTCCGGCTTGTCGACGGCCGACACCGTGACCGAGCTGGCGGGCCGCGGCATCGGCATGGACGTGGTGAAGAACGAGATCACCGCCATTGGCGGTCGCATCGAGGTGGCCACCGCCCGCGGCCAGGGCACGACGTTCACGGTGTACCTGCCGCTGACGCTGGCGGTGACGCAGGCGGTGCTGGTGCGCGCCGGCGGCAGCGTGCTGGCGGTGCCTTCAGCGTCGGTGGAGCAGGTCCTGCGCTTGAAGTCCGAGGCGCTGGCGGCGAGCTACGCGGCGGGCAAGGTCGATTTCCAGGAGCGCGAATATCCGCTGCATGCCCTGGCGCAATTGCTGGGGGGCGGCACGGCGGCGACGGCGCCGACGTATCACTCGGTGCTGCTGGTGCGAAGCGGCATGCAGCGCATCGCCCTGCACGTGGATGAGTTGCTGGGCAACCAGGAAATCGTGGTGAAGAGCATCGGGCCACAGTTGGCGCGCGTTCCCGGCGTGGCGGGCGCGACCGTGCTGGCCGACGGCAGCATCGTGCTGATCGTCAATCCGGTGGCGCTGGCGCAGCGCGCGCGTGTGGCGCTCGAACGCACCACGGCGCCCGCGGCGCCGGCGGCGGCGTTGCCGCTGGTGATGGTCGTGGACGACTCGCTCACGGTGCGCAAGATCACCGGGCGGCTGCTCGAGCGCGAGGGCTACCAGGTACTGACGGCCAAGGACGGCGTCGAGGCGCTCGAGCAGATGAAGGATGTCCTGCCTGCCGTCCTGCTGGTGGACATCGAGATGCCGCGCATGGATGGATTCGACCTGACGCGCCAGGTGCGCGGCGACCCGCTCACCCGGCACATCCCGATCATCATGATCTCGTCGCGCACCGCCGAGAAGCACCGCAACCGGGCGGCGCAGCTGGGCGTCAACGCGTTCCTCGGCAAGCCCTATCCCGAGGCGGATCTGCTGCAGCACATCGCCGAACTGCTGGCTGCGCGTACCGATGCCGCCGTCGCCGCCTGACGCGCGGGGCGGCCCCGCGCCGATGCCCGAATCGCAGGTGCAGCTCGGCAAGTACCCGATCTTGCGCGAGATCGGCCGCGGCGCCACCAGCCATGTGTACCTCGCGCGCGATCCGTTCGCCGACCGCGAGGTCGCGATCAAGGTGTTCCTGTTCGACCAGCAGGCCGACCCGCAGACCGAGCGCATGATGCACAAGGCGTTCCTGGCGGAGGCCTCGCTCGCGGGCAAGCTGAACCACCCGCACATCGTCGATATCCTCGACGCGGTGGCCGAGCCCGACCACAGCTACCTCGTGATGGAGTACGTGGCCGGCACGGCGCTCGATGCGCACGCCGACGTGTCCAACCTGCTGCCGCTGGACAAGGTCGTGGAGATCATCTTCAAGTGCGTTCGCGCGCTGGAGTACGCCTACCAGCACGGCGTCATCCACCGCGACATCAAGCCCGGCAACATCCTGCTGTCGGCCGCGGGGGAAACCAAGGTGAGCGACTTCGGCGCGTCCTTCCAGCAGCGTCTTGGCCAGGAGACCACGCAGATGACGGGCGTCGGTTCGCCGGCCTACATGTCGCCCGAGCAGATCCGCATTGAGCCCCTCACCCACCAGACCGACATCTATTCGCTGGGCGTCACCATGTACCGCCTGCTCACCGGGCGGCTGCCTTACCAGGCCACGACGCAAGCCGCGCTGACCTACGCCATCCTCAATACGCCGCCGGTGAGCCCGGCGATGCTGCGGCCGGAACTGCCGCCGCTGCTCGACAAGATCGTGATGCACGCGATTCAAAAGGATCCCGCGGCGCGCTACCGCTCGTGGCTTGACTTCGGCAAGGATCTCAGCCAGGCTTTCGGCGCGCTGCGCTTCGTGGGCGACGCGCTGTCGGACTCGGCGAAGTTCAACGAGCTGCGGCAGATGGCGTTCTTCGAGGGCTTCGGCGACGTCGCGCTGTGGGAAGTGGTGCGCATCGGCGCCTGGAAGAAGATCGCCGCCGGCTCCGTGATCATCCGCGAGGGCGACCACGGCGACAGTTTCTACCTGCTGATCGCGGGCGAGGTGAGCGTGACGCTCTCGGGCAAGAACCTGAACACCATCAAGCCCGGGGGCTGCTTCGGCGAGATCCTGTACTTCACGGATCGCATCGAGCGGCGCACCACCACCATCACGGCGCTCAGCGACATCACGGTGATCGAGATCAAGGCGGCGGCGCTGCGCGCGGCGACCGACGCCTGCCAGGTCGGGCTGAACAAGGCGTTCATGCGCGTGTTGATCGAGCGGCTGATGCAGGCCAACCTGCAGCTCGCGGCACGGGGTTAAGGAGGCTCAGATGATGCGATGGATGCTGGTGGTGCTGTTTGCGGCGTTTCCGGCGCAGGCCGAGGACAACGCGGTGGAACGCGGCCTGAAGAGGGCCGGCAAGGCGATCGAGCGCGGCGCCAAGGCCACCGGGCGCGCCGTGGAGCGCGCCGGCCGCGCCGTGCAGAAAGGCGGCGCCAAGGTGCACAAGAAGGTGGACGACGCCGTCAGGCCCAAGAAGTCGCAGTAGCGATCGCGGCGAGCGCCTCGATCCAGCGCGGCGATTCGTTGAGGCAGGGCAGGGCGCGGAACTCGCCGCCGCCCGCGCCGAGGAAGATGTCGCGGCCTTCGAGCGCGATTTCCTCCAGCGTTTCGAGGCAATCGCAGACGAAACCCGGACAGATCACGTCCACGCGGCGCGTGCGCGCTGCGCCGAGTTCGGCCAGAACCTCCGAGGTGTAAGGCTGCAGCCACTGCGCCGGCCCGAAGCGGGATTGGAACGCCACCCGGTACTGCTCGGGCCGCAGCCTGAGCGCGGAGGCCAGCAACTTCGCGGTACGCAGGCATTGGTCGCGATAGGGATCGCCCCGGTCCACCGCGCGCTGCGGCAGGCCGTGAAAGCTCATCACCAGCACCTCGGGCAAGTCGGTGACGAGCGCCGCGAGCGCCGCGATGTAGCCCGGATGGTCGTGGAACTGCTCCACCAACTCGAGCTTCCCGCCCACCACGTCGCGCACCGACTCGGTCGTGCTGCGCGCGTACTGCGGATACAGCGGCACCACGCGCACCGGCGCAGGCAGCTTGCGCAGCACCGAGGCGATGTCGGGCGAACCGTAGCGCATGGCGTATTCCACCGGCAGGCCGGTGGCCGCACGCAGCAGTTGCGCTTGCCGCGCGGTATGCACCGCCAGCGGCGAGCCCTCGTCGGTCCAGACCTTGGCGTATTTGCGCGCCGACTGCGCGGGACGCTTGCGCAACACGATGCCGTGCAGGACGGGGAGCCACAGCCAGCGCGGCAACTCGACGACGCGCGGATCCGACAGGAACTCGGCCAGATAGGCGCGCACCGCCTGCGGCGTGGGCGCCGCAGGGGTGCCGAGATTGACGAGCAGGATGCCGTTCAGGACTTGGACAGCGCGCTCGAGAGCAGCTTCGCGGTCACCTCGACGACGGGAACCACGCGATCGTAGGCCATGCGCGAGGGCCCGATGACGCCGACGGTCCCCACCACTTCGCCATCCACCTTGTAGGGCGCGCTCACCACGCTGACGTCGTCCGGCGCGGCCACGCCGGACTCGCCGCCGATGAACACCTGCACGCCCTGGCCGCGTAACGAAAGATCCAGGATCTGCAGCAGCGTGGTCTTGTGCTCGAACAGCTCGAACAGCTGGCGCAGCCGACGCAGGTCCTGCGTCGGGTCCTGCGCCGTGATCAGGTTGCGCTCCCCCGAGATGACGTACGGTTCGCTGCCCTCGGCCATCGCGCGGTTGCCGGCGTCGAGCGCCGCGCTCATCAGCTGCATCATGTCCTGCCGGATCTCCCGCAATTCCTGCTGCAGGCGCTGGCGCACGTCCTCGAAGTTCTGGCCGGCGTAGTTCTGGGTGAGGTAGTTGGCCGCGGACACCAGCTCCGCGGGCGAGTAGTCGCGCTCGGTGAACAGGACCCGGTTCTGCACGTCGCCGTCCTGCGTCACGATGATCAGCAGCACGCGCTTTTCCGACAGCCGCAGGAATTCGATCTGGCGGAAGGCGGGCGCGCGGCGCCGCGGCGTCATCACCACGCCGGCGAACTGCGTGAGCTGGGACAGGAGCTGGGACGCCGACTGGATCGCCCGCTGCGGGTTGTCCGGGTGCAGCTGCTCCTCGAGCTGGTGCAGCGTCGCGGACTCGATCGGCCTGACCACCAGCAGCGTGTCGACGAAGAAGCGGTAGCCGGCCGGCGTGGGCAC
>DASTTC010000414.1:0-14219 GCA_035760345.1 Burkholderiales bacterium
CGGAGAACATGGTGGCTCCTTTCGACGACGCCAGGTGCAGCGCGATGCCGGCGCCGGCGCCGATGACGACGAACAGCATCGCGACGAGCGCGCGGCGCAGCATGTTGGGCGGATGCTACCATCGGCGCGACACCCGCCCGGCAGGAGGAAGACCGCATGGAAATCTCCGCGCAACAGCTCGCCGAACTGCTCATCGGCATCGCCCGCGCCCAGAGCGCGGTGATCAACGGCATCGACAGCGCGATGGCGGGCATCAAGACGCAGAGCATCGTGCCGATGCTGCAGAACGCCGCGCACCTGCGCGATCATCCCGAGCCCTCGCTGGTCGACCTGCCGGTGCGCATCCTGCTGACGACGCAGGGCCGCGTGCCGCCCGATGCGGCCGTGGTGGCCGCCGACCTCGAGCGCCTGTTCGCGCCGAAGGCCTAGAAGTCCTTCGGCTCCGCAGGGAAAGCGGGCTTTCTTTTCTCCCGGTGCGACGCGGCGCCTTCGCGCGCCTCGGGGCCGGTGAAGCCCAGAAGCTCCAGCGCGAGCGAGTTGTCGAAGGTCGGCCCCGCCATGCGCAGCCAGTTGTTCAGGCTGTACTTGGTCCAGCGCAGCGCGGTCTGCGCCCCCGCAGCGAGCTTTCTCGCGACCTCCAGCGCCTTCGCCTGCAGTTCGGCTTCCTCGCAACACAACGACACCAGGCCGATACGCTCTGCCTCCTCGCCGGAGATCTGCTCGCAGGTGAGAAGGTAGTACTTCGCTTTCGCCATGCCGCACAGGATCGGCCACACGATCGCCGCGTGGTCGCCCGCGGCGACGCCGAGGCGCGTGTGCCCGTCGATGATGCGCGCGTTCTTCGCCGCGATCGACACGTCGGCGAGCAATCCCGCCACCAGTCCCGCGCCCACCGCCGGCCCGTGCATCGCCGACACGACGATCTTCGAGCAGTTGATCAGGTTGTAGACCAGGTCGCGCGCCTCGCGCCAGACGCGCGCGCGGGTGTCGAAGTCGCGGATGATGTCGTCTATCAGGCTGAAGTCGCCACCCGCCGAGAAGCCCTTGCCCGCGCCGCGCAGGATGGCCACGCGCACCTCGGGATCGCGGTCGACGTCGCGCCAGATCTCGGCCATCTCGGCGTGCATGCGCGCACCCGCGGTCGAGAGCTTGCCGTCGTCCCGGCCCATCACGATCTCGAGGATGCCCGGTTCGATGAGCCGGCAGTTCAGGTCCCGGTACCTGGAGTAGTCCATGCGGCGCATTCTACAATCCGCCCCATGCGCACCCCCGACGAGCGATTCGCCAAGCTTCCCGGCTTTCCCTACGCGCCGCGCTACCTGGATTGGCAGGGCTTGCGCGCGCACTACGTGGACGAGGGCGAAGGCGACCAGGTCTTCCTGTGCCTGCACGGCGAGCCGACCTGGAGCTATCTCTACCGGCGCATGATCCCGCCCTTCGTCGCGAGCGGCGCGCGCGTGGTGGCGCCCGACTTCCTCGGCTTCGGCCGCTCGGACAAGCCGGTCGAGGAGTCCTTCTACACCTTCGGCATGCACCGCACATTCCTGCTCGAATTCATCGAGCGGCTGGACCTGACGCGGATCACGCTGGTGGTGCAGGATTGGGGCGGATTGCTGGGGCTCACGCTGCCGATGGAAATGCCGGAACGCTTCGAGCGCCTGCTCGTCATGAACACCGCGCTCGGCACGGGCGACGCGCCGCTCTCGGAAGGCTTCCTCGCCTGGCGCGCCTATGTCAACAAGACCCCCGACCTGCCCTGTGACAAGCTGATGCAGCGCTCCTGCAAGCACCTGACCGGGGCGGAAGCGGCGGTGTACGAGGCGCCCTATCCCGACACGGCGTCCAAGGCCGGGGCGCGCGCGTTCCCGAACCTGGTCCCGGATCGTCCCGATGCGCCCGGGGCGGCGCTCTCGAGGAACGCGCGCGACTGGTGGATGAACGCGTGGAAGGGTGAATCGTTCATGGCGATAGGCGCCAAGGACCCGGTGCTCGGGCTGCCGGTCATGAATGCGCTGCGCAAGGTCATCCGCAATTGCCCAGAGCCATACGTACACGCCGAAGGCGGGCATTTCCTGCAGGAATGGGGCGAGGACATCGCCAGAGAGGTGCTCAAGCAATGGAAGTGACCTACGAAGATCTTGCCGCCGCGCACGAGCGCATCAAGCCGTATGCGAAGAAGACGCCCGTCCTGACCTCGAGCACGGTGGATGCGCTTACCGGCGCCAAGGTCCATTTCAAGTGCGAGAACTTCCAGAGGATGGGCGCGTTCAAGTTCCGCGGCGCGTACAACGCGCTGTCGCAGTTGATTCCCGAGCAGAAGAAGCAAGGCGTGGTCGCCTTCTCCTCCGGCAACCATGCGCAGGCGGTGGCCCTCTCGGGGCGCATGCTCGGCATACCGGCGACCATCGTCATGCCGACCGACGCGCCGAAGGTGAAGCTGGAGGCGACGCGCGGCTACGGCGCCGAGGTGGTGCTTTACGACGCGAGCAACGAGGACCGGGCGAAGATCGCGGAGAAGCTTGCGGCGGAGCGCGGCCTGACCGTCATTCCGCCGTTCGACCACCCGCACATTCTTGCCGGACAGGGCACCGCGGCGAAGGAGTTGATCGAACAGACCGGACAGCTGGACATCCTGATGGTGCCGTGCGGCGGCGGCGGATTGCTGTCCGGCTGCTCGATTGCGGCGAAGCACTTGTCGCCGCAATGCCGGGTGATCGGCGTGGAGCCCGCGGCGGGCGACGACGGATTGCGCTCTTTCCGTTCGGGAAAGCTGGAATCCGTGCCGCTGCCGATGACCATCGCCGACGGCGCACGCACCATGTGCCTCGGCAAGCTCACGTTCTCCATCATCCAGAGGAACGTCCACGACTTCCTCACCGTGACGGACGAGGAACTCCTCGAGTGGATGTTCTTCCTCTGGGAGCGGATGAAGATGGTGGTCGAACCGACCGGTGCGCTCGCCGCGGCGGCGCTGCTGCAGGGGAAGATCGACACGAAGGGAAAGAAGGTCGGAGTCGTGATCTCGGGTGGCAACGTCGACCTGGCGTGGGCGGCGCGCCGGCGGCTCGCTCAGCCCGCCCCGTAGAACGCATACCGCTGCCCCTTCACCGCCTTCGACGCATACATCGCCTTGTCGGCGAGCGCGATCAGCGTGTCGCCGTCCTCCGCGTCGTCGGGAAACACGCTGATGCCGATCGAGCAGGACACCCGTACCGGCCCGCCTTCGAGGGCGAGCGGCACCTGGATCATGTCGGCCACCTTCTCGGCGATCATGCTCGCGTCTTCGGCGCGGTCTAGCTCGCCGGCGAGGATCACGAATTCGTCGCCGCCGTAGCGCGCCACGGTGTCCGAGCCGCGCACGCTGGTGCGCAGGCGCGCGGCGAGCTGCGTCAACGCCTGGTCGCCCGCCGGATGGCCGCGCGTGTCGTTGATGGCCTTGAACTCGTCCAGGTCCACCAGCATCACCGCCAGCTTCTTGCGGTTGCGCTTGGCCAGCTCCAAAGCAAGCGACAACCGCTGCTGCATGGACAGGCGGTTGGGCAGGCCCGTCAGGGGATCGTGCTGGGCCATGAAGCGCAGATGCTCTTCCTGGTGGCGCAGCAAGCCCATCAGGCTTTCGCGCTGGCTCGCCTCGGCGCGCAACATGTCGTTGGCGCTGTTCAGCTCCGCGGTGCGCTGGGCGATGCGCCGCTCGAGCTCGCGCTCGTTGTCGCGCGTCGCCTCCAGCAGCAGGCGTTGCGCCTTCAACGTATCGGCCTGCGCCGCGGTGCGCTCGCGCCGCAGGAGGATGATGCGGTCGCCGAGCGCAAAGGACAGCAGCAGCACGTCCAGCGCGAAGCCGAAGTGCAGTCCATAGATGGTGACGAAGTTGGTCGGCACGAGCGTGAAATTGCGCAGGGCGCCCAGCGCGATGAACACGAGCAGCGCGGCCCAGGCGAGCAGGAAGTAGCGCGCCGGCCGGTAGCCCGATACCAGCGCGCGCACCGCCGCGTAAGTCGCGATCCCGGCGGCCGCGAGGCCGAGCACCGAGATCGAACGCAGCACGCCGCCGTAGTCGAGCACCCAGCCGGTCGCCGAGAAGAGAGCCAACAGGGCCCCGGCCGCCACGATGCCGAACAGGGCCCGATCGGCGCGCGGGACGATGCGCCGCGTCTCGAGGAAGCTGCGCGCGAACTGCGTGCCGAACATGAGCGTGAGCGCCAGCGCCAGCGCCAGCAGGTGGTTCGCGGCCCACACGCTTTGCGGCCACAGGTACTGGAAGCCCAGGCCGTCGAAGCTGAACAGGAACACCCCGAACGCGGAGGCGTAGAGCACGTAGTACAGGTACACGCGGTCCTGCACGGCAAAGAACAGCATCAGGTTGTACAGCACCAGTGCGAGCGCCAGCCCGTAGAACAGGCCCAGGATCATCTGGACATTGCGGTTCTGCTCGACGAAGGCGTCGGGCCGCCACAACGTGAGCGGCACCGTGAGCACGCCTCGCGATGCGACGCGCAGGTAGTAGGTGTGTTCGCCCGCTGCGGCGGGCACCGCGAAACGGAACACGTGATTGCGGTGGCGGACTTCGCGCGCATCCCACGGAAAGGTGTCGCCCGCAATGCGCATCCAGTAGCGCGGCTCGCCGCCGGGCTGCGCCTCCGGCAGGTGCAGCTCGACACGGTCGATGCTCGGAAAGGCAACCTCCAGCATCAGTTCCTCGCCTTCGGGTGGGCCGCCCGGCAGCGTGAATCGCAGCCACCACGCCGAGCGCGTATAGCCGAAGTTCACCGGGTCGGCGCGCGCGGCGGCAAAGCGCGCCGCCTGCGGTCCCGAGCGCACGTCCTCCAGGCGCAGGGTGCCGCCCGGATCCTCGAGGACTTCCACGTAGCTGCCCAGCGACACGCGCCCCTCGGCGGCTGGCAGCGGCGCCGTCCCGCCCGCATGCGCGGATGCGAAGATAAACAAGGCCAGCAGGGCGAACGCGCGCGACATGGCAGGCGTGCATCTTAGTGCAGCGCGCGGCTTGCGTTAAGATGCGCCCCTCCATGCGCGCCATAGAAATCGAGCAGCCGGGCGGACCCGAGGTCCTGCGCCCCGCCGAGCGGGCAAAGCCCGTGCCCAAGCCCCACGAAATCCTGGTCAAGGTCGCGGCCGCGGGCGTCAACCGCCCCGATGTGCTGCAGCGCATGGGCCTGTATCCGGTGCCGCCGGATGCCTCCGACCTGCCGGGCCTCGAGATCGCGGGCGAGGTCGTCGCCTGCGGCGCAAGCGTCACGCTGTGGAGGCCCGGCGACCCGGTGTGCGCGCTCACGCACGGCGGCGGTTACGCCGAGTACTGCGTGACGCCCGAAGTGCAGGCGCTTCCCGTGCCCAAGGGTCTGTCGATGGCGCAAGCCGCTTCGCTGCCCGAGACCTTCTTCACCGTCTGGTCGAACGTCTACGATCGGGGTCGCCTGGCCGAAGGCGAGTCACTGCTGGTGCAGGGCGGCACCTCGGGCATCGGCGTCACCGCGATCCAGATGGCGAAGGCCACCGGCAATCGCGTCTTCGCCACCGCCGGCTCCGACGAGAAATGCGCCGCCTGTGTGAAGCTCGGCGCGCAAGCGGCCTACAACTACAAGACCCAGGACTTCACTGCCGGCGTGAAGGCGGCCACCGGCGGCAGGGGCGTGGACGTGATCCTCGACATGGCGGCGGGCGATTTCGTGCCGAAGGAAATCAAGGCCCTGGCCGACGACGGGCGCCTGGTGTTCATCGCGTTCCTGCGCGGCCCGAAGACCGAGCTCGACGTGAACGAAGTGATGCGGCGCAGGCTCACGCTCACCGGCTCCACGCTGCGGCCGCGGCCGGTCGCCTTCAAGGGCGCGATCGCCACCCAGCTGCGCAGCCGCATCTGGCCCCTCATCGAGGACGGCAAGATCAAGCCGGTGATCTACAAGACCTTCAAGCTCGAGGAAGCGGCCGAGGCGCATCGCCTGATGGAAACGAACGCGCACATCGGCAAGCTGGTGCTCACGCTGTAGCTGCGCGCTTCAGCCAGGCAACGAAGTCCCTCACCTCCACGCGCTCGGCCGCGTTCGGCGACACCACCGCGTAGTAGGCGCGCGCCGGGTCGGCGGTGCGCTTGAACGGCGCCGTGAGCTCGCCCGCGCGGATTGCATCGTTCAGCAAGGGGCTGCGGCCGAGCGCGACGCCATGCCCGGCGATGGCCGCCGCGATGATCTGCTCGTAGCCGGAAAAGGACAGGCGCCCCGCGGGCTTCAACTCCTCCAGGCGCTCCACCTCCAGCCAGGTGCGCCAGTGCAGCCACGGATGGCGCACCTCCGGGTCGTCGTACTGCAGCAGCACGTGGTGGCGCAGGTCCGCCGGCTCGGCAAGCGGCCGGCGCGCATCCTTCAGCAATTTCGGGCTGCAGACGGGAAACACGCGCTCGCCGAACAGGCGCTGCGCGTTCGGCCCGGCGAGGCTCGCCGGGCCGTGGCGGATTGCGACATCCAGGCCGTCGCGCTCCAGGTCCTGCACGCGCGTATCGGCGGCGATGCGCACGTCCACGCCCGGATGCCCGCGCGTGAAACCGGCCAGGCGCGGGATCAGCCATAGCGCCGCGAACGAATGCGTGGTGGTCACCGAGAGCGTGCCGCGACCGGCCTGCGCGCGCAGCCGGTCCGTGGCGGCGCGCATGGTGGCCAGGACCTGCGCCGCGGACGCATAGAACTGCTGGCCGGCATCGGAAAGCACGAGCGCGCGATGACGCCGCTCGAACAGCTTCACCCCCAGCTGCGCCTCGAGCTCCTGCATCTGCCTGCTGACCGCGGACTGGGTCAGGTGCAGCTCGTCGCCCGCGCGCGTGAAGGAGAGCAGCCGCGCCGCGGCCTCGAAGCCCTGCAGCAGATCCAGCGAGGGCAGTCT
This sequence comes from Burkholderiales bacterium, assembly GCA_035760345.1. Lineage (GTDB taxonomy): Bacteria > Pseudomonadota > Gammaproteobacteria > Burkholderiales > SG8-39 > JAABQT01. The sequence continues at coordinate 6,889 of DASTTC010000414.1, forward strand.
CGCATTCCTATTTGTCATGGATGTCCCGCGTATTCACCGTTTGAGTGGCGCCAAAGCAGGATGCACTATGCGCATGTCAATGACAAGGAGGTCCCGATGAGAATCGAACTGGAACCCGGCGCCTTGCGGCTCGCCCCCGGGCAGATCCTGAAAGTGACGGACGCGCTGGGCAGCACGGTGTGCGTGCGCGAGGGCAGCGTGTGGATCACCGAAGAGAACCTGCCGCAGGACGTGGTGCTCGAAGCCGGTCATTGCTACCAGCTCAGCCGCCAGGGCCTGGCGCTGGTGCGTGCCTTCGGCGACGCGACCGTCGCGCTCGCCTGACCCTGAATGGAGACTGACATGGACAATTGGGATATCGCTGCAATGCGCGCCGCGGCCAGCCGCGAGCGCTCCGAAGTCATGCATGCCCTGCTGGCGCAGTTCGCGGCCTGGCTGCGTTCCGTGCCTACAATACGCGCTCGACACGAGACGGGGCGCGAATGTTTAGGGACGGGTTGCTGAAGGGCGCGAACATCCTCATCACCGGCGGCGGCACCGGCCTGGGCAGGGAGATCGCCGCCAAGTACCTGCAGCTCGGCGCCGATCTCTGGATCGCCGGCCGCCGGGGCAGCGTGCTCGAGGACACGGCCCGGGAGCTCGCCGCGACGCACGGCGGCACGGTGCGCTCGCACGCCGTGGACATTCGCGACTTTGCCGCGGTGGACGCGATGGTGCAGCGCATCTGGGACGAATCGGGCCCGCTCACCGGCCTGGTGAACAACGCCGCCGGCAATTTCATCAGCCCGACCAAGGACCTGTCGCCGAACGGCTTCAACGCCATCGCCAACACGGTGTTCCACGGCACCTTCTACGTCACGCATTCGGTCGGCAAGCGATGGATCGAAGGCGGGCACAAGGGCTCGGTGGTGTCGATCCTCGTCACCTGGGTGTGGACCGGCTCGCCCTATGTCGTGCCTTCCGCGATGTCGAAGGCGGGACTGCACATCATGACGAAATCGCTCGCCGTGGAGTGGGGCAAGCACGGCATCCGCCTGAACGCCATCGCGCCGGGCCCCTTCCCCACCGAGGGCGCCACCAAGCGCCTCAGGCCCGGGTCGAGTTTCGGCGAATCGACGAAAGTGAACCCGATGCGTCGCGTCGGCGAGATGTCGGAGCTGCAGAATCTCGCCGCCTTTCTGATGGCCGACGGCTGCGAGTGGCTGACGGGCGAAACCATCGCCATCGACGGCGCGGGCTACCTCGCCACCGGCGCCTACTTCACGGAGCTGGACAACATGAGCGATGCCGACTGGCGCCAGGCGCGCGAGATGATCAAGGCGCAAAACGACAAGGACCGCGCCGGCCGGTCCGCCTGACATGGCCGACAAGCTCGCCCCCCGCCCCGCGGCCACGCTGCTGCTGCTTCGCGACGGCAGCCTCGGGCCCGAGGCCTTCATGCTGCAGCGTACGCAGAGCGCCGCGTTCCTCGCCGGCGCCCACGTGTTTCCCGGCGGCGCCGTCGACAAGGCCGACCGCGACCTGCGCGTGCTGCGGCGCGTCGCGGGCATCACCGACGCCGACGCGAGCCGGCGCCTGGGCCAGGATGCCGGCGGCCTGGCCTACTGGGTGGCGGCGATGCGCGAGTGTTTCGAGGAAACGGGCATCCTGATCGCCGAGGGCGAGGACGGCCTGCCGCTGGACGGCGCGCGCGCCGCCGCGCTCGCGCGCTACCGCAGCGCGCTGCAGGCCGGCAAGCTCGCGTTCGCCGAGTTCCTGGAGAACGAGCGGCTGGTGCTGCGCGCCCACGATCTCGCTTACTTCGGCCACTGGGTCACCGCGCCCGGGCGTTCGCGGCGCTTCGACACGCGCTTTTTCCTCGCGCTCGCGCCCGCCGAGCAGGCCGGCTCGCACGACGGCATCGAGCTGATCGACAGCCTGTGGCTGCGCCCGCAGGACGCGATCGACCTGGAGGCGCGCGGCGACCTGCAACTGGTGTTCGCCACCAAGAACACGCTCGCCGACCTCACGCGCTTCGCGCGGGCGAAGGACGCGCTCGAGCACGCGCGCGAAGTGGAGGTCGAGACCAACCGGGCCTGCTGGGCGCTGGGACCGGACGGTGCGGCGGCATTGTTCCGCCGCCGCGATCCGCAGTACTTCGAGATCCACTGGAGCGACCCGCAGGAAACGGGGCAGACGCGCATCGCGCTGGAGCCCGGCACGCCCAAGCGACTCGACGCGCTCGTCACGCGCGTCGTCGCCCCCAATCCCGGCATGATGACCGGGCCCGGCACCAACACCTACCTCGTGGGCGAGAACGAGCTTGCCGTCATCGACCCGGGGCCGGCCATCGATGCGCACCTGCAGGCGGTGCTCGCCGCAGGCGAGGGGCGCATTCGATGGATATTCTGCACCCACACGCACATGGACCATTCGCCCGCGGCCGCCGCGCTCAAGGCCGCCACCGGTGCGGTCGTCATCGGGCGCGCCGCGCCGCCGCACCCCGGCCAGGACCACACCTTCGCCCCCGAGCGCGAGATGGCGCACGGCGACCGGTTTCTGTTCGGGGGCTTGAGCCTGCGCGCGCTGCACACCCCGGGGCACGCGTCGAATCACCTGTGCTACCTGCTCGAGAACACGCGCATGCTGTTCACGGGCGATCACGTGATGCAGGGCTCGACCGTCGTCATCAACCCGCCCGACGGCGACATGCGCGCCTACCTCGCGTCGCTGGAACTGCTGCTGCAGGAGGACATCCTGATCCTCGCGCCGGGCCACGGCTACCTGATCGGCGAGCCGCACCGCGAAGCGCGCCGCCTCATCCGCCACCGCCTGGCGCGCGAGCAGAAGGTGGTGAACGCGCTCTCGCGCATGGAGGCCCCCACGCTGGAGCAGCTGGTGCGCGAAGTCTACGACGACGTGTCCGAGCGCCTGCACGGGGTCGCGCTGCGCTCGCTCGGCGCGCACCTGGACAAGCTCGCCGCGGAGGGCCGCGCGCTCGCCCGGGACGGCCGTTGGTCGCTGGTACAATCTTCTGCAGTCGCATGATCGCGGAAGGAGGAACGCCGCATGAGCAGCCATGACAAGACGCTGAAGCTGGTGACCAACCTCGATCGCGCCGGGATCGAATCCCGCCTGGCGCAGATCCGCGCGGCGGCGCAAGCCGCGGGCCTTGCCGAGCTGGCGCAGATGTTCGCCGGCGCCGAAGGCGCACCGCGCGCCACGCTGGAAGAAAAAGTGCGGCACGCCCTCAAGTGGCTCGCCGGCAAGTCCGAGCACGGCGCGCTCGCGGCGCAGCTCGAGTTGGTGGAGATCAATCTCCCCAACCTCAAGTAGCCTGAAGTTCGACTTCGATCTGTTCACCATCGGCGGTGGCTCGGGCGGGGTACGCGCGAGCCGCGTCGCGGCGTCCTACGGCGCGCGCGTGGCGGTGGCCGAATCGGGGCGCTTCGGCGGCACCTGCGTCAACGTCGGCTGCATCCCGAAGAAGCTGTTCGCCTACGCCGCGCACTATCGCGAGGATTTCGAGGTGGCGCGCAGCTTCGGCTGGACCACGGGCGAGCCGAGCTTTGACTGGAAGGCCCTCGTCGCCAACAAGGACCGCGAGATCGCGCGCCTGAACGGCGTCTACGAGAGCCTGCTCACCGGCGCGGGCGTGACGATCCTGCGCGGGCGCGCGAGCGTCGTCGATGCGCACACCGTGGAAGTCAACGGTGCGCGGCATGCCGCGAAGCACATTCTCGTCGCCACCGGCTCCTGGCCGCAGGTGCCGCAGATTCCCGGCCGCGAGCTCGCCATCACCTCGAACGAAGCGTTCTTCCTCGAGGCGCTGCCCCGGCGCGCGCTGGTGGTGGGTGGCGGCTACATCGCACTGGAGTTCGCCTCGATCTTCAACGGCCTGGGCGTCCAGACCACGCTCGCCTACCGCGGACCAAGGCTGCTGCGCGGCTTCGACGCGGAGCTCGGCGAGCTCATGGCGGGCGAGATGCGCAAGAAAGGCATCGTCATCCGCCTGCAATCCAATCCGGCAAGACTGGAGCGCGGCATCCGGATCACCTATGAGGACGGCTCGACGCAGGGGACGGATCTGGTCATGTTCGCCACGGGCAGGAAACCCAACACCGCCAGCCTCGGGCTCGAAGGCGCGGGCGTGAAGCTGGACCGCGAGGGCGCGGTGGTGGTGGATGCGTATTCCAAGAGTTCGGTGGCCTCGGTGCATGCCATCGGCGATGTCACCAACCGCATGAACCTCACGCCGGTGGCGACCGCCGAGGGCATGGGCCTGGCGAAGACGCTATTTCGCAACGAACCCACGCCCGTGGACCACGTGAACGTGGCCACCGCCGTGTTCTCGGATCCCAATGTCGCCACGGTCGGTCAGTCGGAGGAAGCCGCTCGCGCGAGGCACGGCGCGGTGGACGTATACAAAACTTCGTTTCGCGCGTTGAAGCACACCCTCGGCGGCCATGAGGAACGCACCTTCATGAAGCTGGTGGTGGATGCTGCATCGCAGCGGGTGCTCGGCGCGCACATGATCGGGCCGGACGCCGGGGAAATCATCCAGGGCGTGGCTATCGCCGTGAAGCTGGGGGCGACGAAAGCGCAGTTCGACGCCACAGTCGGCATCCATCCCACCGCGGCGGAGGAATTCGTTACCATGAGGCAGAAGGCGACCTCATGATTTTCGAATCGCGCATCGACAAGATGGTCGGCGAGCTGAAGGCCGGCCTGAACCTGCCGCTCGCCATCGAGCTGTGGAATGGCAAGCGCTACGCACTGGGCGAGCGCCCCACGGTGACGCTGCGCGTGCCCGCGGCCGCCGCGGCGAAGTACCTGGCGAAGGCCGACCTGGCGAAGCTCGGCGAGGCCTTCGTCGAGGGACACATCGACGTCGAAGGCCCGATGGGCGATGCGATCCGCGCGGCCGAAAGCCTGGCGCGGCGCCTGGGCGGCGACAGGAAGGGGCGCCTGCCGGCCCTGCTGCGCAACCTGCATACCCGGAAGGCCGACGCCGAAGCGATCCGCTACCACTACGACGTCTCAAACGAGTTCTACGCGCTGTGGCTGGACGAGCGCATGGTGTATTCGTGCGCCTACTACCAGAGCGGCGAGGAACCGCTCGCGCGGGCGCAGGAACTGAAGCTCGACCACGTCTGCCGCAAGCTGATGCTCAGGCCCGGCGACCGTTTCCTCGACATCGGCTGCGGGTGGGGCGCGCTGGCGATGCACGCCGCGAAGCACTACGGCGCTCGGGCGCTGGGGATCACGCTGTCGCGCAACCAGCACGCCCTGGCGAACGAGCGCCTCAAGGCCGCCGGCCTGCAGGACCGGTGCGAGGTGCGACTGCAGGACTATCGCGACGTTCCCGGCGAGGGCGTGTTCGACAAGATCGCCTCGATCGGCATGTTCGAGCACGTCGGGCTGAAGAACCTGCCGGTGTACTTCGGCGCCATCCGGCGCCTGCTGGTGGAGGGCGGCATCGTGTTGAACCACGGCATCACCTCCGTCGATCCCGAGAGTCGCTCGGTGGGGCTGGGCGGCGGCGATTTCATCGGCAAGTACGTGTTCCCCCACGGCGAGCTGCCGCACCTGTCTCTGGTGGTCAAGGAGATGGGCGCCGCCGGGCTCGAAGTGATGGATTCGGAAACCCTGCGCCTGCACTACGCCAAGACGCTGCAGCAATGGAGCGAGCGGCTGGAAGCGAAGCTGCAGCAGGCAAACGCGTTCGCCGGCGAAAAGCGCCTGCGCATCTGGCGTGTGTATCTGGCGGGCTGCGCGCATGCCTTCGCGCAGGGCTGGGTGTCGATCCAGCAGGTGCTGGCGGTCAAGCCCGGGGATCCGAAGAAGAACCCGCTGCCGTGGACGCGGCAGTACATGTACACGCGCTAGTTCAGCGCGCGCTAGTTGAAGGCGCGCAGCACCAGGCTGCCTCCGGTCACCAGCAGCACCAACGCCACCGCGCGCAGCAATTGCTCGCGCGAGATCTTCAGGTACATGCGCTGCGCGACGTGGATCCCCAGCATGGCCGCCGGCACCACGCCGAGCGCCACCAGCCAGACTTTCGGCTCGAGCAGCAGGCCCGTGAGCACGAACGCGACGACGCGGACCGAGATGCTGGTCAGCGTGGCGAAGCCCATGGTGGCGCGGTACTGCTCCTTGGTCAGCCCCCGCTGCGACAGATAGATCGCGTAGGGCGGGCCGCCCGCGCCGAACAGCGTGCTGGTGATGCCACCCGCGAGGCCGGCGATCCACGCCCAGCCCGCGGCGATCACGCCGCGGGATTCATGGCGAAACAGGCTGTAGAGCGCGTAGCCGAAGACGAACGCGCCAAGCGCCGCCATGCCCGCCGCGCGCGGCAGGTTCACCAGCACGGTCACGCCGAGGGCCGTGCCGACCAGGATCATCGGCACCAGCCGCGTCCACTCCGCCTTCACCGCGTTCCTGGGATGCTCGAGTCCGATGCGCAGGGCGCTCGAGAGGTCGGCGAGCGCATAGAGCGCGAGCGCGAACTGCAGTTCCACGAAATGCGTCGCCAGCGGCATCGTGATCAGGGCCGAGCCGAACCCGGTCAGCCCGAAGACCAGCGCCCCGGCGAACGCAATGGGAATCAGCGCGAGCAGTTGCCACTGCCCGCCGAGGAGTTCGTTCAGGCTTTCACCGCCGGATTGAGAGAATAGCTGCCCACGATCTTCGCGCTGGCGAGCACCTGCGGCTGGATTGCCGCCAGCAACTCCGGGCCGCGGAAGGCGCCCTCCAGCGGGCATTGCTCGACGCCCAGCGCGTACAGCGTGAACACGTAGCGATGCACGATGGTGTCATTCCACGGCGGGCACGGCCCGTCGTAGCCGAAGTAGTCCCCCGCCATGTCCTTGTCGTTCGCGAACCAGGCGGTGTAGTCGTTCACCCCCTGGCGCGTGCCGCGCGGTCCGGCCGGCCCCGACTTGCCGCCCGCGGTGACGCCGCTGGAGAATTCGCCTTCGCGCACGGGGCCCGCGTCGGGCTTGAGATCGACCAGCAGCCAGTGGAAGAAATCCACGCGCGGCAGGTCCGCCGGAATCTGCCGCCCTTCCTGGTTCACATCGTCCGCCCTGGACGGCACGTCGCCGTCGTGGCACACCAGCACCAGCGACTTCGTGCCCGCGGGCAGGTCCTTCCAGGTGAAGTGCGGATTGCGGTTGTCCGAGAGCTTGATGCGCGTCTTCGGGTCCGCGACCGCGAACGCATGGCGCCCCGGGATCGCGCCCTTGTCGTTGAAGCTGTCGCTCGAGAGGATCATGGTGTGGCTCCTTGCGGGACGATTATAAGAGCCTCGGCGTCGCACCGGTTCATGCGCCGCAGGCGCGGCACGTAAC
>DASTTC010000415.1:0-6440 GCA_035760345.1 Burkholderiales bacterium
GTGTCGTCCTCGGGCGATGACGGCCAGCAGCGCATGAAGGCGCTCGCGCCCGAGCTCGTGATCACCGAGCTTCGCCCCTACCGCTCGCGCGGCGAGATCGGCACCTGGGTGCGCGACGACTCCGTGCCCGGGTACCTCGAAGCGCGCCTCGCGCAGCACTCGTACACGGGAATCGGCGAGTTCCATCTGTTTGGCGCGGATGCCGACCTGCCGGTGCCGCGGCGCATGGTCGAGCTGGCGAAAAAGCACGGCTTGTACCTGCACGCGCACTCGGACGCGGACGCGGTGGCGCGACTGTTCACGCAATGGCCGCAGGCGAAGATCCTCTGGGCGCATGCGGGTTTCGAGCGACCGGAGCAAGTGGCCGCGATGCTGCGCAAACACGCGCACCTGTGGTGCGACCTCGCGTTTCGCACCGACCACGCCTCGGGCGGAAAGGTCGATCCCGATTGGCGCAAGGTGTTCCTGGAATTCCCCGATCGTTTCATGGTGGGCACCGATTCCTTCACGCCCGAGCGCTGGCACTACGTGGCCGAGCACGCGCGCTGGTCGCGCGAATGGCTCGCTGACCTGCCGCGGGAGGTCGCCGAGAACATCGCGTGGAAAAACGGCGAGCGGCTGTTCGCGCCGCGGCGCTGAGCCTGGTGCTCGGCGCGGGCGCCGCGCTCGCCTGCGAGCTGCCGGGCGGGCCGGCGCAGACGATCCGGTCCCCGACGCACAGCGTGGTGTATCGCGCGGCGCCGCGCCTCGGCGAGCACTTCGCCGTGGAGTTCGCGGTCTGCCCGGCGCCGGAAGGCGTGCGCGTCGATGCCTGGATGCCGGCGCATCGCCACGGCATGAACTACGTGCCGGCCGTCAAGGCGCTCGGCGGCGGGCGCTATCGCGCCGAGGGTCTGCTGTTCCACATGCCCGGAGAATGGGAGTTTGTGTTCGTGCTGCGCGCGCACGGCGCCACGCAGCGGCTGGTGCGCGGCCTGCGCGTCGAGTGAAGCGCTGGCTCGCCTTGCTGCTCGCGGCGGCGACGCAGGCGGCGGCTTTCACCGATGAGGAAGTCCGCGCCATCGCGGCGCACGGCCCGTGGCCGCCGGCGTTCGCACCGGATCCGTCGAACCGCGCTTCGGGCAGCAAGGACGCGATCGAGCTGGGCGAGCGGCTGTTCTTCGAGCGGCGGCTGTCGGCGAACGGCGCGGTGTCGTGCTCGCGCTGCCACATTCCCGAGCGCAACTGGACCGACGGCGAGGCGCGCGCGATAGGCCTGGCGCGCGTCGATCGCAATACGATGAGCGTCACCAACGTGCGCGTGCAGCGCTGGTTCGGCTGGGACGGGGCGAACGACAGCCTGTGGGCGCAGAGCCTGCGGCCGCTGCTCGACGCGCGCGAGATGGGCGTCGATGCGTCGCGCATTGCGAAGTTTGTGCGGCAGCATGCGGATCTTGCGTGCCGCTATCGCAGGGTGTTCGGCGCGATGCCCTCGGAGGACGAGGCGGTGATGGTCGGGGTGGCGAAGGCGCTGGCGGCGTTCCAGGAGACGCTGTCGAGCGGGCGCACGGCGTTCGATGAATTTCGCGACGCACTGGTGAAGGGCGACGCGGCGGGCATAGCCGCGTACCCGGAAGACGCCAAGCGCGGGCTGAGGTTCTTCGTCGGCAAGGGTTCGTGCAACGTCTGCCATGTCGGCCCCGCGTTCACCAATGGCGAATTCCACGACACGGGCATCCCGTTCTTCATCGAGCAGGGGCGCGTAGATCCCGGGCGGCACGCCGGGATCCAGAAGCTGCGCGCGAGCGAGTTCAACCTGCTCGGGCGGTACAACGACGATGCGCGGCGCTCGACGGCGACCGGAACGACGCATGTGCGCCTGGAGCACCGCAACTTCGGCGAGTTCAGGACGCCGTCGCTGAGGAATCTAGCGCTGAGCGCGCCGTACATGCATAACGGGAGCCGCGAAACGCTGCGCGACGTGCTGGACCACTACTCGACGGTGAGCCCGGACCGGCTGCATGCCGACGGCGAGGCGATCCTTCGCGCGCTGAACCTGACGGCGAGGGAGACGGACGACCTCGTCGCGTTCCTGGAGACGCTGTCCGACGGCGGTGCGACTTATCGCAGGCGGCCGTCCGCGGCGGACTGCCGCTGAGCGCGCGCCGCCTGTAGACGAAACGCTACACGCCGCCATCGCCGCGCGACAGCGGAATGCGGGGCGCTGCGATACCGGACGGCTCAAGCCCTGCCTAGCATGGGCGTCACTTCCATTCGAGGGGGACGACGATATGCAAGGGCACATCCTGGTGGTGGACGACGACGCCGCGATCTGCGAGCTGCTGGCGGCGAACCTGAAGGACGCCGGCTACGGCGTCGCCTGTGCGCCGGACGCGACGCAGGCGGAAGCGCGCATCGCCGAGCTGCGGCCGGACCTCGCGCTGCTCGACTGGATGCTGCCGGGAACCTCGGGGCTGATGCTCGCGCGCCAGCTGCGCGCCGACGCGCGCACCGCGGGCGTGTCGATCATCATGCTCAGCGCGCGCACCGAAGAGCGCGACCGGATCGCCGCGCTGGACGGCGGCGTCGACGACTACCTGAGCAAGCCGTTCTCGCTGCGCGAGCTGCTGGCGCGCATCCGCGCGGTGCTGCGCCGGCGCGCGCCGCAGCTCGCCGACGAAGTGGTGGAGATCGCCGGGCTGAGCGTCGATCCCGCCGCGCGGCGCGCGAGCGCCGGCGGCCGCGACCTGCAGCTGTGGTCCACGGAGTTCCGCATCCTGCATTACTTCATGACGCACCCGGGGCGCATCCTCAGCCGCGCGCGGCTGCTCGACGATATCTGGGGTGACCACGTGTTCGTCGAGGAGCGCACGGTGGACGTGCACATCCGCCGGCTGCGCCAGGCGCTCGCGCCGAGCGGCCACGAGACGCAGATCGAGACGGTGCGCGGCGTGGGCTATCGCTTTCGCACCGAGGCCGAGCGCGCCCCGCATTCCACGGTCACCGACCTGGCGAGGTTCCGCGGCCCGTCGACGCCGCTGCCGCGCGCCAGGGCGGCGTAGCGCGCCCGCATCAGTAGGCATTGTGGCCCCGGAGCACGACGGCGACGGTCTTCAGCACGACCTGCAGGTCGAGCAGCAGCGACCAGTTGCGCAGGTAGGCGAGGTCGTACTCGATGCGCGCGCGCATCTTGTCCACCGACTCGGTCTCGCCGCGCAGGCCGTTCACCTGCGCCAGCCCGGTGATCCCGGGCTTCACCTTGTGGCGGATCATGTAGCCGCGGATCAGCTTGCGGTACTGCTCGTTGTGCGCGACCGCGTGCGGCCGCGGCCCCACCACGCTCATGCGGCCCTGCAGCACGTTGACGAACTGCGGCAGCTCGTCGAGCGAGTACTTGCGCAGGAACGCGCCGAAGGCGGTGACGCGCTGGTCGCCGCGCGTCGCCTGGCGCACGACGCCGCCGTCCTCCAGGCAGGTCATGGTGCGGAACTTGTAGACCACGATCTCGCGGCCGTCGAGGCCGTAGCGGCGCTGCCGGAACAGCACCGGGCCGGGCGAGCTCGCCTTCACGCCGAGCGCGATGGCGAGCATCAGCGGCGCGACGAGCGCGAGGATCGCGGCGGCGAGCGCGAGGTCGCTCGCGCGCTTGAGCGCGGCGTCCAGGCCCCGGAACGGCGACTCGCACACCGCGAGCACCGGCATGCCGCCGATGGCGTCGACGCGCGCCTGGATCAGGTCGAACAGCAGCACGTCGGGCACGAAGTAGATGGAGGCGGTGGTGTCGCGCAGGTCCTCCAGCAGCCGCAGGATGCGCGGCTGCGAGAAATTGGGCATGGCGATGTAGATGACGTCCACGCGCTGGCGCTTGACGTAGTCGGCGAGCCCGCCGAGGCTGCCCAGCACGCGCTCGGGCTGCACTTCGTCCAGGCGCGCGGCGTCGCGGTCGTCGAAATAGCCGGCGACGCGCACGCCGAGCAGCGGGCTCGCCTCGATGTGCTCGGCGAGGCGCCGGCCGAGCGAGTTGGCGCCGGCGATGACCGCGGTGCGCTGCAGGCCCTCCGCGGCGCGGATGCGCGCCAGCAGCGGCGGCACCGTGCGGTGCCCGGCGTACATCGCCGCCGGCGCCGCCAGCACCCAGGCGAGCAGCGCGTGCGCATCGAAGGCATCCAGGGTGCGCGAGGCCCAGCCGAGCAGCAGCAGCAGCCCGGCGACCGCGAGCCAGTCGGCGAGGATGTCGCGCGCCAGGGACGCCGCGCCCGCGGTCTCGCGCTCCGGGCTCGCCGGGAAGGTCATCGCGAACACGAGCAGCGCGAGGATCAGGCAGGGGCCGTCCACCGCGCCGCCGAACAGCGCGACGCTGGCGAACAGCGTGCCGACGGCGGCCGCCGCGTCGATCGCCGAGCGGGCGAGGCCGACGGGGCCGAGACCGCCGTGGAACTGGGGTACGCGGTTTTCCTGGAGCGCGAGCATGGCGTGCCGATGCCGAATCCGTGGATGTGCGCGAAGCGTAGTGCGCCACCTTGCCGCCCGCATGTCGCGGCGTAGCCCCATCGGCCTAGGGGGGCGGCTGGCCGCGGGCCCGTGTCATACATGCGTCATATAGCCACTCCTACAGTGATCGCGTCGATGGAGTTCGCCCATGCACACTGATCTCTTGCCGGCGATGACGGGCCACGCCGCCGCGGCGGGCCCGGCCACGCTCGCGCCTGAACAGATCGAGGCCCTGATGGTCAACCTGGATGCGTCGCTGCGCGTGCACGACCGCGCGCAGTTCTTCCGCTGGACCCAGGGCCAGCTGCAGAGCCTGGTGCCGCACGAGGTGCTGGTGTGCGCGCTGCGCGGGGCCGACGGGCGGGCGCTGCGCGCCGACAGCGTCGGCACGGTGGCGCAGGCGGCGGCCTTCGGCGAGCTGTTCGTGCGCGACGCGGCCGGCGCGCCGGCGCTGCTCGGCGAGTGGCGCGAGCGCGGCTACCAGCCGATCGCCTGCAGCGCGCGCCCAGGCGGCGCGCTGTGCGGCGGGGACTTCGCGCGCGAGCTCGAGCGCATCGGCGCGACCGAGGTCATCGCGCACGGCGCCTGCGACGCCGACGGGCACGCCGACGGCTTCTTCGTGTTCTGCTGCCGGCCGGGCGCCGGCGGCCCGCTGCAGCGCTACCTCGTGCAGCTCGCGCTGCCAACGCTGCACGCCGCGTGGCTGCGCACGCAGATTAACGGCCGCGCCCCGAACGGGCTGCGCGCGGCGGGCGCCGATATCGCGCTGCTCACGCCGCGCGAGCAGGAGGTCCTGCGCTGGATCGCCATCGGCAAGAGCAACTTCGAGGTCGGCGCGATCCTCGGCATCAGCCCGCTCACCGTGAAGAACCACGTGCAGAAGATACTGCGCAAGCTGAACGTGGTGAATCGCACGCAGGCCGTCGGCAAGGCGCTGGAAGCCCGGATCCTGGTGCCCTGACATGGTCTGGTCGGACTATGGGCCGGCGCGGCGCCGCCGGGCCGGCCGGCTGGCCGGCGTCTTTTTTTTTGCCGCTGCGCTGCTCGCGCCCGCGGGCGCCGCGCTCGCGCTCTGGGACGACCGGCTGGAGCTGTACGCCTCGCACGCCGCCTACCGCGACGACAACGTGCTGCGCCGGCCGCCCGGGGCCGAGGCGGACGCCGATCGCTATCGCGTGACCGAGCTCGGCCTGCGCCTGGACGCGCCGCTCGGGCGCCAGCGGCTGCGCGCGGCGCTGTCGGCGAACGCCGTGCGCTACGACCGCTTCGGGCAGTTCGACCTCGACGGCCACGAGGGGCGGGCGCAATGGGACTGGCAGGCGGGCGGCGACCTGCAAGGCCGGCTCGGCGTGCAGCAGCGCAAGGCGCTCGGTTCGCTCGCCAGCGTGCAGGACGGCGAACAGAGCACTGTGCCCAACGCGATCACCACGCGGCGCGCGCACGCCGAGGCCGACTACCGCCTCGCAGCGCCGTGGCTTGTCGGGCTCGAGGCCTCGCGCTTCGAGCAGCAAAACGCGGCCGCGGCGCGCCTGCCGAACGACCTCGCCCTCGAGCGCGGCGGCACGCACCTGCAGTACGTAAGCCGCGCCGGCAACCGCCTCGGGCTGCGCGTACGCATCGGGCGCGGCACGCTGCCCAACCGGCAGCCGGTCCGCGGACTGCTGGTCGACAACTCTTACCGGCAGGGCGAGGCGGCGATCACCGCCGACTGGCGCCCCGGCGGGCACACGCGCGTGCGTGCGACCCTCGGCCGCGTGCGACGCGATTACGACGAGTTGGCGCAGCGCGACTTCGAAGGCGGTACGGGAGAGCTCGCCCTCGAGTGGGCACCGACCGGCAAGCTCGAGCTCACGGCGCTCGCGCAGCGCGACATCAGCGACACCGAGGAGATCCACGTGAGCTTCGTGCTCGCCGAGCGGCTGGCGCTCGCCGTTCGGTACCGGCCGAGCGGCAAGACCGAGCTCTCTGCG
>DASTTC010000416.1:0-4492 GCA_035760345.1 Burkholderiales bacterium
TTGTTGTCGGGATGGTTGTAGGCGCGGCGCACGCCCTCGTTCACCGCGTCGGCGAGCGAGCCGGCGAAGCCCTCGAAACGCACGTCCATGCCCACCTTGAGGAAGACGTTGACGATGCCGGTGTCCTGGCAGATCGGCCGATGGCCTTCGGCGCACAGGCGCGAGTTGGTGAGGATCTGCGCGATGGCGTCCTTCGCCGCGCTGGACTGCTCGCGCTCATAGGCGCGGCCGAGCGCCTGCAGATAGTCGGCGGGGTGGTAGTAGGAGATGAACTGCAGCGCGTCGGCGACGCTCTGCACGAGGTCCTGGCAACGGATGGCGGCCGGCATCGGCGTGCGGGAGAGGGTTGCGGAAGGCGCTTAATCTAGCATACGCTTGATTCAGTCCGGCGTTCGTTTCAGGGGAGGGAAAGCATGTCGTCCACCATCGAATCGGTGCTGCAGGAAACGAGGGTCTTCGCCCCTTCCGCCGAGTTCGTCAAGCAGGCCAACGTCTCCGGCATGGAGGGCTACCGCAAGCTCGTCGCCGAGGCCGAGCGCGACATGCCGGGCTTCTGGGCCCGGCTGGCGCGGGAGAACCTCGCCTGGCACAAGCCCTTCACCCAGGCGCTGGACGAATCGAAGGCGCCGTACTTCCGCTGGTTCCACGACGGCGAGCTGAACGCCTCCTACAACTGCCTCGACCGGCACCTGAAGAGCCAGCCGGACAAGACGGCGATCATCTTCGAGGCCGACGACGGCAAGATCACCCGGATCACCTATCAGGCGCTCACCCGCGAGGTGTGCAGGCTGGCGAACGCGCTCAAGGCGCACGGCGTGAAGACCGGCGATCGCGTCTTGATCTACATGCCGATGTCGATCCAGGTCGTCGTCGCCATGCAGGCCTGCGCGCGCATCGGCGCGACCCACTCGGTGGTGTTCGGCGGATTTTCCGCCAAGAGCCTGCAGGAGCGCATCATCGACGCCGGCGCGACCGAGGTGATCACGGCCGACGGCCAGTTCCGCGGCGGAAAGGAGATCCCGCTCAAGCCGGTCGTGGACGAAGCGTTCGCCATGGGCGGCTGCGAGAAGGTGCGCAACGTCATCGTCTACCAGCGCTCCGGCAGCAAGGTGCCGATGCAGGCGCCGCGCGACAAATGGTGGGACGACGTGGTGAAAGGCCAGCCCGAGAGCTGCGAGCCCACCTGGGTGAACGCCGAGCACCCCTTGTTCATCCTGTACACCTCGGGCTCGACCGGCAAGCCGAAGGGCGTCCAGCACTCCACCGGCGGCTATCTGCTCGGCTGCACGATGACGATGAAGTGGGTGTTCGACAACAAGCCCGCGGACGTCTTTTGGTGCACGGCCGACGTCGGCTGGGTCACGGGCCACAGCTATATCGCGTACGGGCCGCTGTCGTGCGGCACGACGGTGGTGATGTTCGAGGGCGTTCCGACCTACCCCGACGCGGGCCGCTTCTGGAAGATGATCCAGGACCACAAGGTCAACGTGTTCTACACGGCGCCGACCGCGATCCGCTCGCTCATCAAGGCGGGCGGCGACCTGCCGGCGAAATACGACCTGTCCTCGCTGCGCATCCTGGGCACGGTGGGCGAGCCGATCAACCCCGAGGCCTGGATGTGGTATCACACCACCGTGGGCCGCGGGCGTTGCCCGATCGTGGACACGTGGTGGCAGACGGAGACGGGCTCGATCCTCATCACGCCGCTGCCGGGTGCAATCCCGACCAAGCCGGGCTCGGCGACGCTGCCGCTGCCCGGGATCTTCGCCGACATCGTGGACGAGACGGGCAACTCGGTGGGCCGCGGCAAGGGCGGGATCCTGGTGATCAGGCGCCCGTGGCCGTCGATGCTGCGCACGATCTGGGGCGATCCCGAGCGCTACGTGAAGACCTACTGGCCCGACGACTTCAAGGGCAAGCTGTATCTCGCCGGCGACGGTGCGAGCACCGACGAAGAAGGTTACTACCGGATCATGGGGCGCATCGACGATGTGCTCAACGTGTCGGGCCATCGCCTGGGCACCATGGAGATCGAGTCGGCGCTGGTGTCGAACACGAAGCTGGTGGCCGAAGCCGCGGTGGTAGGGCGTCCGGACGAGCTCACCGGCGAAGCAGTCTGCGCCTTCGTGGTGCTGAAGGGCGCGCGCCCGAGCGGCGAGGACGCCAAGAGGATCGCGCAGGAACTGCGCAATTGGGTGGCCAAGGAGATCGGCCCGATCGCGCGGCCCAAGGATATCCGCTTCGGCGACAACCTGCCCAAGACGCGCTCGGGCAAGATCATGCGGCGCCTGCTGCGCGCCATCGCCCGGGGCGAGGAAATCAAGCAGGATGTCTCGACGCTGGAGAATCCGGCGATCCTGGAGCAGCTGGCGCAAAAGCTGTAAGCGGGCCCGCGCCGCGGGCCAAGGGGGTGGGAAATGGGTGAGTACGACGTCCGGGGCCAGCGCCTGGCGGCGCTGGCGCTGCTTGGCCTGCTGCTTTTCAACTACCCCCTGCTCGCGGTGTTCAACGTGCCGGGCACGCTGCTTGGCATCCCGGTGCTGTACGCCTATTTCTTCCTCGCCTGGGCGGCACTCATCGCGCTCATGGCGCTGGTGATCGAGCGCCGCGGCTAGCGCCGCGACCGGGCCGGCATGCTGCAAGCCTGGGTCATCGGCGTCACGTCGTTCGCCTACCTGGGGCTGCTGTTCGCCGTCGCCTACTATGCCGACCGGCGCGCCGACGCCGGGCGCTCGGTCATCGACAGCCCGTACATCTACAGCCTGTCGCTCGCGGTGTACGCCACGGCCTGGACCTTCTACGGCAGCGTCGGGCGCGCCGCCGTGGACGGGGTGGGATTCCTGCCGATCTACATCGGGCCGACGCTGATGATCGCGCTGTGGTGGGTGGTGATGCGCAAGATCCTGCGCATCAGCAAGCAGCACCGCATCACCTCGCTCGCCGACTTCATCGCCTCGCGCTACGGCAAGAGCGCGCTGCTCGGCGGCGTGGTCACGGTGATCGCGGTGATCGGCATCCTGCCCTATATCTCGCTGCAGCTGAAGGCCATTTCCTCCAGCTTCACCATCGTGCTGCAGTACCCGGAGATCGTGATGCCGGCGAAGCTCGGCGCCGTGCCGCTGCTGCAGGACACGGCGCTGTGGGTGGCGCTGACCCTGGCGGCGTTCACCATCCTGTTCGGCACGCGCCACCTGGACGCAGCCGAGCACCATGAGGGCATGGTGGCGGCCATCGCGTTCGAGTCGCTGGTCAAGCTGGTGGCCTTCGTCGCCGTCGGCGCCTGGGTGAGCTGGGGCATCTACAACGGCTGGGGCGACCTGTTCGCGCGCGCCGCCGCCGAGCCGAAGCTCACCGAGATGCTGACGCCGTTCGAGGGCGTCGCCGGCAGCTACTCGAGCTGGGTGTGGCTGACGATCCTGTCGATGCTCGCCATCATGTTCCTGCCCAGGCAGTTCCAGGTGACGGTGATCGAGAACAAGGACGAAAAGCACCTCAACAAGGCCATCTGGCTTTTCCCCCTGTACATGCTGGCGATCAACCTGTTCGTGCTGCCGATCGCTTTCGGCGGGCTGCTGCATTTCCCGGGTGGCGGCGTGGACGCCGACACCTTCGTGCTCACGCTGCCGATGGCGGAAAAGCAGGAACTACTGGTGCTCGCCGTGTTCATCGGCGGCCTGTCGGCCGCGACCGGCATGGTGATCGTGGAAACCATCGCGCTGTCCACCATGATCTGCAATGACCTGGTGATGCCCGTGCTGCTGCGCATGCGCGCGCTCAAGTTGAACCAGGCATCGGACTTGAGTGGCCTGCTCCTCGGCATCCGGCGCGGGGCGATCGTTGCGCTGCTGCTGCTCGGGTACCTGTATTTCCGGCTGGCCGGGGAGGCGTACGCGCTGGTATCGATCGGCCTCATCTCGTTCGCCGCGGTGGCGCAGTTCGCGCCGGCGGCGCTGGGCGGCATCTTCTGGAAGGGCGGCACGCGACTGGGGGCGCTTGCCGGTCTCGGGGCCGGCTTCGTGGTGTGGTTCTACACCCTGCTGCTGCCCGCGTTCGCGCGCTCGGGGTGGCTGCCGCTCGGCTTCCTGGAACAGGGGCCGTTTGGCATCGAGTTGCTCAAGCCGCTCGCCCTGTTCGGCGTGGACGGCCTCGACCAGATCACGCACGCCATGATCTGGAGCATGGCGGCGAACGTGGGCGCGTACGTGGGCGTGTCGCTGCTGCGCGTCCCGGACGCCGAGGAGACCCGCCAAGCCAGCCTGTTCGTCGACGTGTTCCGCCGGCCGGCCGAGACCGGGGGCGTGCGCTTCTGGCGCGGCACGGCGCCCACCCCGGAACTGTTCAACCTGCTGGCGCGCTTCGTCGGCCTGACGAACGCCGCCGAAGCCTTCGCGGAATACGCGCAGCGGCGCGGCCAGGACAAGCCCGAAACCCGCCCCGAAGCCGACGCGGAACTGGTGCACTACGTGGAGACGCAGCTCGCCGGGGTCATCGG
>DASTTC010000417.1:0-6399 GCA_035760345.1 Burkholderiales bacterium
GAAGTAGGCCTTGCGCCAGCGGGTGACCGCCACCTTCTCGAACAGCCCTGCTTTCGTGAAGGGGTCACCCGCGATGAAGGCCTCGGCCTCCTTGCGCTCGTCGGTGTCCACGATCAGGATGCCGCCGTGGCCGCCGGTGCCATCGTCGCCGATGAGCGCGCCGGCGGCGAGCAGCTTGTCCTGGTGGGCGGTGAGGTACGCGATGTGGGTCTGGCGCACGCTGGCGCGCAGTTCGGCCGAATTCGGCTTGTCGGTGGTGATGATGGCGTAGGGCATCGAGGGTCTCCGTTTTTTTCTGCCGAGCGATAGTCTAAACTGCCCGCATGCGAGTCGCGCTCATCACCTGCTGGCTGTTCGCAGCCCCGCTGCACGCCGCGCATCCGCTGATGACCGAGGACACGGGCACCCTCGGCGACGGGCGCTGGCAGCTCGAACTGTTTAGCGAGGCGGGTGAGGCGCGCGGCACCGGCGCGCGCATGGACCAGGACGATGCGGTGCTGAGCTACGGTCTGGCGCCGGAGCTCGACCTGCAGGCCGGCGTGCCGTGGATCCGCGAGCGCGCGCGCGGCATGGGCGATATCACGCTCGATCTGAAATGGCGTTTCCTGGAGCGCGGTGCGTTCAGCCTGGGGCTCAAGCCCGGCGTGTCGTTGCCTACGGGCAACGAGCGCAAGGGCCTGGGCGCGGGGCGCGTGGGCTGGGGGTCGCTGCTCATCGCATCCTATGAACCCGGCCCGGTCGCGTTGCACGCGCACGTGGGCTACAAGCGCAATCGCAATTCGATCGGCGAGCGGGAATCGCTGACCCACATTTCCGCCGCGGCCACCGTGCAGGCGGCGCCCGGGCTCAAGGTCGTAGCGGACGTGGCGAGCGATTCGAACCCTGACCCCGCGCAGACGCGCGTGGAGCGCTACCTCGTCTTCGGCGTCATGTGGGCGGTGACGCGCGATTTCGACCTGGATATCGGCTTCAAGAAGGGGTTCAGCAGCGCGGCGCTGGACGAGGCGCTGCTGCTCGGACTGGCCGTGCGCTGGTAGCTCAGCGCCGGTCCACGACCTTGGCGAGGGCGGGCCAGTAGGCCGCGCCCAGTCCCGCCGCCTGAGCCTCCTGCAGCAGCGCGGCGAGCAGCTCCGCGCCGCGCAGCCGTACGCCAGTCTCGCGCCCGAGCTCGAGCGCGTAGCCGTTGTCCTTCGCCGCGTACGCCACCGAGAAGGCGCGTTCCGGATACTCCCCGGGCAGCATCGCTTTCATGCCGTGGTTGCGCAGCGCGAAGCTGTCGGCGGAGCCCTTGGAGAGCGCGTCGAACAGCAGCGCAGGATCGACGCCCGCGCGCCGCCCAAGCGCCAGCGCCTCGGCGAGCGCGTTCACCGTCTGGAACAGCACCATGTTGTTCAGGATCTTCACCACCTGGCCGGCGCCCACGTCGCCGCAGTGCGTTACCTCGGAGCCGAGGCAGCGCAGCAAGGGCTCGATACGCGCGAAAACCTCGGGCGTCGCGCCTACCGTGATCGAGAGCGTGCCCTTTTGCGCTGCTTCGCGCGTGCGCGCGATCGGGGCATCGGCATAGTCCGCGCCGCGCTCATCGAAGCGGCGCGCGAGCCCGCGCGTCAGTCCGACGCCGGAGGTGCCCAGATCGACGATCGTCAGCCCCGCACGCGCCGCCGGCAAGAGCGCCGTTTCGCAGAGCGATTCCAGCTGCGCGCCGCCGGGAAGGCAGACGAACAGCACGCCGGCCCGCGCGGCCACGTCCGCCGCGCTTGCGCCGAGCGCCACGCCCTGTGCGGCGAGCCGCTCCAGCGGTGCGCGCTGCGGGTCCCACGCGAGCACCGGCCGCGCGCTGTTCGCTGCGAGGTTGCGGCACATGGGCTCGCCCATGACGCCCGTGCCGATGAAGCCGAGTGTTGCGGTGTCTGCCATGAGGCCTCCTGGGGGCGCAGTATAGAATCGGCCGTTCTGCCGCCGCCTTCATGAACGACACCGCTTTTTCCGCCAGCCAGTGGATCGGCAAGCCCCTGCGCCGGCTGGAAGACGCGCGCCTGCTCACCGGGCAGGCGCGCTATACCGACGACGTGCGGCCCGAAGGCGCGGCGCACGTCGCCTTCCTGCGCTCGCCGCACGCGCATGCGCGCATCGCAAAGATGGATGTCGCGGCCGCCCGCGCCGCACCCGGCGTCGTCGCCGTCTATACGGGTGCCGACGTCGCCGCGGACGGCGTCGGCGAGATCCCCTTCACCCGCATGCACAAGCGCCAGGACGGTGCGCCGATCGTGGCGCCGGCGCGCATGCCGATCACCGTCGATGTGGCGCGCTTCGTCGGCGACGCGGTGGCGATGGTGGTGGCCGAGTCCCGCCATCAGGCGCGCGACGCGGCGGAGATGATCGAGATCGACTGGCAGCCGCTCGAGGCGGTCGCGGGCCTGGAGGCGGCAGCGCGCGCCGGCAGCATGGCCGCCTACTATCACGCCGGCGACCCGGCGGCGCGCGAAGCCGCCTTCGCCGCGGCGAAGCACGTCGTACGCCTGCAGGTGGTGAACCAGCGCGTGGTCGCCAACCCGCTCGAGCCGCGCGCGCTCGCCGCGCAATTCGACGCGGGCGAGGGCCGCTACACGCTGTGGTGCCCGACGCAGAACGTACACACGGTGCGCGCCCAGCTCGCCACCGCGCTCGGCGTGAAGGAAAGCGAGCTGCGCATCCTGTGCACCGACGTCGGCGGCGGCTTCGGCGCGCGCGGCTACGCCTATCCGGAGCATGCCGCGCTGTTGTGGGCGGCGAAGAAGCTGGGACGGCCCCTGCGCTGGCTCGCCGGGCGCTCGGAGAACTTTCTCGCCGAGGTGCACGGCCGCGACAACCTCTCGGTGGCCGAGCTTGCGATCGACGCCGGGCACCGCTTCACCGCGCTGCGCATCCGCACGCTCGCCAACATTGGCGCCTACATCTCGAGTTTCGGCGCGGCCGTGCCGGCGATGTCGGGGGCGCGCGCGCCCACCGGCGTGTACGCCATCGCGGCGCTCGAGCACGAAGTGAAGATGATGTTCACGAACTCTTCGCCCGTGGACGCCTACCGCGGCGCGGGCCGCCCGGAGATGGGCTACCTCATCGAGCGCCTCGTGGACCGCGCCGCCGCGCAGCTCGGGGTGGACCGGGTCGAGCTGCGCCTGAAGAACCTGGTGCCGGCCGCGAGCATGCCTTACGCCAATCCGGTGGGCCAGACCTACGATTGCGGCGACTTCGAGAAGGTGCTGCGCGCGGCGCTCTCGATGTCCGACTGGCACGGCTTTGCTGCGCGCAAGGCGGCCGCGCAAGCGCGCGGACTGCGTTACGGGCGTGGGTTCGCCTGCTATGTGGAGATCACCGGCAGCGCGCGACTCACCGAGACCGTGCGCATGATCGCCGCGGCCGATGGCACGCTGGAAGTGGATTCGGGCACGCAATCGATCGGGCAGGGCCTGTGGACGTCTTACGCGCAAGTGGTGGCCGACTCACTCGGCATCGATCCGCAGAAGATCCGCGTGGTGCAGGGCGACAGCGACTTGCTGCCCGTGGGCGGCGGCGCGGGCGGCTCGCGCGGGCTGCAGGTGGGCGGCAGCGCGGCGCTGGCCGGCGCGCTCGCGCTCATCGAGGCGGCGCGCCCGCTCGCCGCGCAGGCGCTCGAAGCCGCGGCGACGGACCTGGAGTACGGCCAAGGGCGCTTTCGCATCGCCGGCACCGACCGCGGCATCGGCCTCGCCGAGCTCGCCGCGCTGCAAGCCGAACGGCGCATCGTCTGCGAGAACACTTTGACGGTGAAGGGGCAGACCTGGCCGAACGGATGCCAGGTGGCCGAAGTGGAAGTGGATCCCGAGACCGGCGCGGTGCGCGTGGCGCGCCACTTTTCGGTGGACGACATCGGCCGCGTCATCAACCCGCTCACCGCCGAGTCGCAGATCCACGGCGGCGTGGCGCAGGGCCTCGGCCAGGCGCTGTTCGAGCATTCCATGTACGACGAGACCGGGCAGCTGCTGACCGGCTCGTTCATGGACTACGCCATGCCGCGCGCCGACGACCTGCCCGAGCTGCGCGCGCAGTTCGACCAATCGGTGCCGACGCAGCAGAATCCGCTCGGCGCCAAGGGCGCGGGCGAGGCGGGCTGCCACGGTGCCGTGCCGGCGATCGTCAACGCCGTGATCGACGCGCTCGGCGTCAGGGAAATCGACATGCCGCTCACGCCCGAGCGCGTGTGGCGCGCGCTGCAGCAAGGCGGCTGATGGCCCAGTACGTCTACACCATGCGCCGGGTACAGAAGATCGTGCCCCCGAAGCGCGAAATCCTGAAGAACATCTCGCTCAACTTCTTCCCCGGGGCGAAGATCGGCGTGCTCGGCCTGAACGGCTCGGGCAAGTCCAGCCTGCTCAAGATCATGGCGGGCGAGGACCAGAACTACGAAGGCGAAGTGGTGCGCATGCCCAACATCAAGGTGGGTTTCCTGCCGCAGGAGCCGGCGCTGGATCCGCACAAGACCGTGCGCGAGATCGTGGCGGAAAGCCAGGGCGACCTGGCGGCGGCGAGAAAGCGCCTGGACGAGGTCTATGCCGCCTACGCCGAGCCGGACGCCGACTTCGACAAGCTCGCGGCGGAGCAGGCGCAGCTGGAGGCGATCGTCAACGCGGGCGGCACCGGGCAGGAGCTCGAAATCGCGGCCGATGCGCTGCGCCTGCCCCCCTGGGAGCAGAAGGTGGAGGTGCTCTCGGGCGGCGAAAAGCGCCGCGTCGCGCTGTGCCGGCTGCTGCTGTCGAATCCGGACCTGCTGCTGCTCGATGAACCCACCAACCACCTGGACGCCGAGAGCGTGGGCTGGCTGGAGCAGTTCCTGGTGCGCTTCCCCGGCACCGTGGTGGCGGTGACCCACGACCGCTACTTTCTCGACAACGCGGCGGGCTGGATCCTGGAGCTGGACCGCGGCCGCGGCATTCCGTGGGAGGGTAACTATTCCTCGTGGCTGGAGCAAAAGGAAAAGCGTCTGGAAGTGGAGCAGAGCCAGGAGGTGGCGCGCATCAAGAGCATGAAGGCGGAACTGGAGTGGGTGCGCCAGAACCCGAAGGGCCGGCAGTCGAAATCCAAGGCGCGCCTCGCGCGCTTCGAGGAGCTGTCGCAGTACGAGCACCAGCAGCGCAACGAAACCCAGGAGATTTTCATTCCGGTGGCCGAGCGCCTGGGCAACGAGGTGATCGAGCTCAAGAACGTCTCCAAGGGCTTCGGCGACCGGCTGCTGATCGACAAGCTCTCGTTCAAGGTGCCCCCGGGCGCCATCGTCGGCATCATCGGCCCGAACGGCGCGGGCAAGTCGACGCTGTTCCGCATGCTCACCGGCAAGGACCAGCCCGATGCCGGCAAAGTGATCATCGGCAAGACCGTGAAGCTCGGCCACGTGGACCAGTCGCGCGAGGCGCTGCAGGCCGACAAGACCGTGTTCGAGGACATCTCGGGCGGCCAGGACGACATCACGGTGGGCAAGTTCACCATGCCCGCGCGCTCGTACCTGGCGCGCTTCAACTTCCGCGGCGCCGATCAGCA
The DNA here is from genome assembly GCA_035760345.1 of Burkholderiales bacterium. Lineage (GTDB taxonomy): Bacteria > Pseudomonadota > Gammaproteobacteria > Burkholderiales > SG8-39 > JAABQT01. Next base: position 5,551 of record DASTTC010000417.1, read on the forward strand.
AAAGCGGGTCGGGCAGCTCTCGGGCGGTGAGCGCGGGCGGTTGCACATCGCCAAGATGCTGGTGACGGGAAGTAACGTGCTGCTGCTGGACGAGCCTTCCAACGACCTCGACGTGGAAACGTTGCGGGCGCTGGAGGAGGCGCTGCTGGAGTTCGCGGGCAGCGTGCTGGTCATCTCGCACGATCGCTGGTTCCTCGATCGCATCGCCACCCACATCCTGGCGAGCGAAGACGATTCGCAGTGGGTGTTCTTCAACGGCAACTACCAGGAGTACGAGGCCGACAAGCGAAAGCGCCTGGGCGAGGAGGCCGCGCGGCCGCACCGTATTCGCTACAAGCCCCTCAAGAAATAGCGCGCCGTCGCGACAGGCGCGCGTAGATCCCGCCGGCGAGCAGCGCCGCAGTGAGGCACAGCAGCGCCAGCGATACCGGGCGCTCGACGAAAATGGCGAAGGACCCGCTGGAGATGGTGAGCGACTGGCGCAGCGACTGCTCGGCGAGCGGCCCGAGCACCAGCGCCAGCACCAGCGCCGCAGGCGAGAAGCCGCCCAGGCGCATGAAGAACCCGGCGACCCCCGCCGCGAGCATCATCCAGGTCTCGATCAGGCTGCCGTTCACGCTGTAGGTGCCGATGGTGCAGATGACGATCACCGAGGGGGCGAGCAACCGGTAGGGCAGCTTGATCATCTGCACGAAAAGCGGGATGGCAAAGATGTTGAGCGCGAGCAGCGCCATGTTGCCGAGGTACATGCTGGCGATGAGGCCCCAGGCGAACTCGGGCTTTTGCGCCATGAGCAGCGGCCCCGGCGTCAGGCCCCAGAGGATGAACGCGGCGAGCAGCACGGCGGTG
>DASTTC010000418.1:0-5830 GCA_035760345.1 Burkholderiales bacterium
GCAGCAGCGCATGCACGGGCGAGCGCGCCGCGTACAGGAACGGCATCGCGATGACGAACCAAGCCAGCGCGGAGAGCGCTGCGTTGCCGGGCCAGATCATCCAGAACGGAGAATCCGCCATAGGGCACTCCTTTCCACTACCTCGAGTTGCCCCCTACGCCCGCCATTGTACGGTGGGCCAAGGGCCCACCCGGCGGCACTATTTCTCTATTGCCAGCAACTCGACCTCGAAAATCAGTGTCGCATTTGGCGGAATCACGCCGCCCGCGCCGCGCGCGCCGTAGCCGAGTGCCGGCGGGATGGTCAGCACGCGCATGCCGCCGACTTTCATCCCCTGGACGCCCTCGTCCCAGCCCTTGATCACGTGACCGGCGCCCAGCGGGAAGCTGAACGGGTCGCCGCGGTCCTTGCTCGAATCGAACTTCTTGCCGCGCTCGCCGCCGTAGAAGAGCCACCCGGTGTAGTGCACCGAGACGTCCTGGCCGGCGGCGGCCGCGTTGCCTGCGCCGACGAGCTTGTCCTCGTAGATCAGGCCGCTTGCAGTGGTGGTGGGCATGGCAGTCTCCTTGGTCAGAGGCCCAGCCGTTCGACGGCCAGGTATTGCTTGCGGTATTCCTCGAAAGGCAGGGTGTCGCCGGCTTCGATGCTCTGCTGCTCCGCGATCGACGCCGCGGCAAGGCGTACGAAGCGCGTTGCCTCGGCCTGCGCAAAGTCCATCGCCAAGATGGATTGCCGGTGCATGCGCGAGCGCTCGAGCGCGAATTCGCGGAACGAATCCGCATGGCGCTTCATCTGCGCGAGCACCCTCGCCGAGGGCGCGAGCGCCGCGTCGCGCAGCACGGCGGCTTGCGCGGCATGCGCTTCGCGGTAGGCGCTGGCGCCGACCGCAGCGTCGATCGCCGCGGCCACCGGCTCGCATTCGGCCAGCAGCTGCACGCCCCATTCCTTCAGATCCCGGTCCTCGCGCCCGCAGCCGATGCGCAGGCCCGGCTCGCGCCCGCGCGCGGCGACCGTCTCCTGGTTGCGCGCCTCGCAGGCGAGGTCGACGGGCGTGTCGGGCGGGCTGTCGGAGAGCAGGCAGTGCAACAGGAACACGTCCAGGAACCGCATCACCGGCAGCGTGATTCCGACGGGTGCGAAAGGATCGAGGTCCATCAGGCGCACTTCGACGTACTCGACGCCGCGCTCACGCAGCGCGTGCAGCGGGCGCTCCCCGGGCTGGATGCGGCGCTTGGGGCGGATCTTGCCGTAGAACTCGTTCTCGATCTGCAGCAGCGAGGTCGAAAGCTGGCGGTAGCTCTCGGGTCCGTCGCCTGTCGCGTCCGGCTCGCGAATGCCGATCTTGTCGTAGGGCGGGTAGGTCTGGGTCAGGCCGCGCTGCAGGGTCGCGCCGTAGGTGTCGAGGTCGTTGCAGCTCACTACGAGGGCGGACTGCGCGTCGCTCTGGTAGCCCAGGCGCCCCATTCTGAGCGAGGTGGCGTACGGCAGGTAGTGCGTGCCCGGCGAGAGCGCCTGCAGCGGATGTTTGCGCCCATCGACGAAGCTGGAGCAGACCGCGGGCGAGGCGCCGAAGAGGTAAAGCAGCAGCCAGCCGTGGCGCCGGAAGTTGCGGATGAGCGCGAAATACTCCGCATTGCCCAGCCCCGGCATGGACCAGTTGTAGTGAATGCCGGAGATGGTCTGCATGCGCCGGCCATAGCGCCAGGACAGCCCGTTGCGATAGACGGTTTTCGCGCGGCCCACGTTGGACGCGCCGTAGCGGCCGATGGGGATGTCCGGTTCGCCGGGCAGGCCGCAGGGCATGCTGCCCGCCCACATCAGCTCGTCGCCGATGGCGCGATGCACATACTGGTGGATGTGTGTCAGTTCCTCCAGGCAGCCCTCGACGGTGGCGTGCGTGCCGGTGATCAGTTCGAGCTGCGATTCGCTGAAATCGGTGGTGATGTGCGGGTGGGCGAGGGCCGAGCCCAGGGTCGCGGCGTGCGGCGTGAGCGCGAGCCCCCCGTCGGGCCGCGTGCGCAGCGATTCCTTCTCGATGCCGCGGCGCATGCCGCGCAGTCGTTCGCGCGGCAAGGCGCGCAGGCGATCCCGCATATTCCCTTTCGGTTGCGTGGCCATGCTATCCCGGGTGCGCGGTCAGTCAAACCCGGCCGCGCGAAACCCGGCATCATAGTGCAGCGCGTGGCGCTGCTGCTCGCATTCCCGGGGCTCGTGCTCTGGCTGCCCAAGGTGCTCACCGGCTGAGGGGCGGGTTGCCAAGACCTTAGGCGGTTTAGGGCTTTCGGCGGCTTGATTCGGCCGCTTTCGCCCACACCTGAGTCCAATGAACCCCTGGCGCAGGAAGAAGCAGGCAACCCTGGAAAGCGGCGCATCCGCCGGCGGCGAGAAACCCGGCCGGCGCGGCCGCTCGACCTCGCTCGCGGTCCGCCCTATTCCCGCGGACGCGTTGATTCTGATCCCGATGCGGAACGCCGTACTGTTCCCGGGCGTCATTTCGCCGGTCGCGGTGGGCCGCAGCGCTTCGATCGCCGCGGCCAACGAGGCGGTGCGCCAGTCGCGCAAGGTGGGCTTCGTCCTGCAACGCGACGCCAAGACCGACGCCATCGGCCCGAACGACCTGCACTGGGTCGGCACCGCGGGCGAGATCGTGCGCTACGTGCCCTCCAGCGAAGGCCCGCACCACCTCGCGGTGCAGGGTCAGGAGCGTTTTCGCATTGCCGAATTCCTCGAAGGCTGGCCGTTTCTGGTCGCGCGCGTGGTCTGGGTACCCGAGGCGACGGGGACCGGGGAAGAGGTCGAGGCGCGTTTCCTGCAGCTCAAGACGCAGGCCGCCGAGGCGATCAAGCTGCTGCCGAACGTCCCCGACGAACTGGTCGGCGCGGTGCAGGCGATCGACTCGGCCTCGCAGCTTGCCGATATGGTGTCCAATCTTCTCGACATCGAAAACGCGCAGAAGCAGGCGATCCTCGAGGCTTTCGACCTGAAGACGCGGCTGGACATGGTCCTCGAGCACCTCGCCGGGCGCGTGGGCGTATTGCGCCTGTCGAAGGAGATCGGCGACAAGACGAGGAAGGAGTTCGACGAGCGCCAGCGCGAGCACGTGCTGCGCGAGCAGATGCGCCAGATCCAGAAGGAACTGGGCGACGGCGAAGACACGGCCGGCGAGCTCGAGGACCTCGACAAAGCGCTTGAGGCTGCGGGGATGCCCGAGGACACCTTCAAGCAGGCGAAGAAGGAGTTCAAGCGCCTCTCGCGCATGGGCGAGAGCTCGGGCGAGGCATCGATGCTGCGCGCGTGGCTCGAGCTGATGGCCGAACTGCCCTGGAAGAGCGAGCCGCGGGCCGCCGTCGAGATTGCGGCGGCGAGGAAGGTTCTCGACGACGACCATTACGGCCTGGACAAGATCAAGCGCCGCATCCTCGAGTACCTGGCGGTGAGAAAGCTCAATCCCGAGGGCAAGAGCCCGATCCTGTGCTTTGTCGGTCCGCCGGGCGTGGGCAAGACCTCGCTCGGCCAGTCCATCGCCAAGGCGACCGGGCGCAAGTTCCAGCGCGTGGCGCTGGGTGGATTGCACGACGAGGCCGAGATCCGCGGCCACCGGCGCACCTACATCGGCGCGCTGCCGGGCAACGTCATCCAGGCGCTCAAGCGCGGGGAATCACGCACCAGCGTGCTGATGCTCGATGAGATCGACAAGGTCGGCGCGGGCGGCTTCCACGGCGACCCGGCGTCGGCGCTGCTCGAGGTGCTCGACCCCGAGCAGAACGGGAAATTCCGCGACAACTACCTGGGCGTGGACTTCGACCTGTCGCAGGTGCTGTTCATCGCCACGGCGAACGTGCTCGACACCATCCCGGGGCCGCTGCGCGACCGCATGGAAGTGATCCAGCTCCCCGGCTACACCGAAGAGGAAAAGCTGCAGATCGCGCGCAAGTACCTCGTGCACAAGCAGTTCGAGGCCAACGGCCTCAAGCCCGGGCAGGCGTCGATCACTGATGCCGCGATCCGGGAGATCATCGCCGGCTACACACGCGAAGCCGGCGTGCGAAATCTGGAGCGCGAGATCGGCTCGGTGTTGCGCCGCGTCGCCATGCGCATCGCGGAAGGCGAGGTGGATTGCGTCGCATTGGACGCGGGCGAATTGCCGGCCATCCTCGGCGCGCGCAAGTTCGAAAACGAAGTGGCGCTGCGCGCCAGCATGCCCGGCGTGGCCACGGGCCTTGCCTGGACGCCGGTGGGCGGGGACATCCTGTTCATCGAGGCCTCCAAGGTGCCGGGATCGGGCAAGCTGATTCTGACCGGGCAGCTGGGGGACGTGATGAAGGAATCCGCCCAGGCGGCGCTCACGCTCGCCAAGACCTGGAGCGGCGATGCGCTCGAGAAAACCGACATCCACGTGCACGTGCCCGCGGGCGCCACGCCCAAGGACGGCCCCAGTGCCGGGGTCGCGATGTTCCTCGCGCTGACCTCGCTGCTGCAAGGTAGGCCGGTGCGGCCGGATGTGGCGATGACGGGCGAGATTTCGCTGCGGGGCCTCGTGCTGCCGATCGGTGGCGTGAAGGAAAAGACGCTCGCCGCGCTGCGCGCGGGCATCACGACCGTGATGCTGCCCAAGCGGAACGAGAAAGACCTCGAGGATGTCCCGGCCGAGGCGCGCCAGAAGCTCAACTTCGTCTTCCTCGACAAGGTGGAAGACGCCGTGAAGGCCGCCATCCTGTAGGGCGGGCCACGGGCCCGCCGTACAAATGAAAAGCCCGCCGGGCGGCGGGCTTTCCTTACTTCTTTTTCCTGTTCGTCGCAGCCCTGCGTTTCGGGCTGGCGCGACGGGCGCTTGATCGGGCCGTGTTGCGACCCGGTTTGGCGCTCAGGCGGCTTTTTTTGCCTTGGCGAGGCCTTTCACGGTCTCGGTCGCGGCGGCTACGTTGGCTTCAGCGATTTCGGTCGCCTGCTTGGTGACCTTGCTGAAGTTGTCGTACGCCGAATTGGCGGCGGCGAGCATCGACTTGATACCGGCGACGGCGACGTCGGAGCCGGCGGGCGCGTTCTTCACGGCCTTGTCCAGCAGCGTGGTGAAGTTTTCGTTCCACTCGGCGACGCGCTTCTCCGCCACTTTCGACATCTCGGCGTTGGTCTCGGTCGCGACTTCGTAGACGCCCTTGGAGTAGGCGATGGCCTTCTCGATGGCCGGCGTCGCGAGGGTGCTCTGCAGGCCGACGAACTCTTGCACGTCTTTCGCGCCGAACAGGGCGCGGGCGTTGCTGAGGCTGTCTTCGAACACGGTCTTCACGGCATTGGCGTTCAGGCTCGCGAGTTTCTCGATCGCGGCGAACTGCATCTGAGCGATGGAGAGCATCGTTTCGACGTTAGCTTTGCCGGCAGCCTGGATTTGCTCGGGGGTGACATACATGGTCGGGCTCCTTGGTAGTAAGAAATTCGGTTTGGGTCTTGGTTCAGCGCTAAATGGTGCAGCGCAGCAAGGCGTAGTTTAGGCCGTTTGGCGGTGAAGTCAAAGGGTTTTTGCAATGCAGCATAAGCCATTGATGCTGGGTGTATTTCCGTCGGCATCGGGTGCCGGATGTGTTTGAAACGAAGCTGCGCCAACGCTTGAAACGCTGCCCAGCATGGCACCGCGCCCGGCGACAATGCGGGCCATGAGCGTCAGCGCTGCGAGTCCCCCAGACCCCGTGCAGCGGGCGGCCTGGATCTTCCCGGGGCTCTTCGTGGTTCTCTGGAGCACTGGATTCATCGGTGCGAAGTTAGGACTTCCTTACGCGGAACCCATTACTTTTCTGGAGATCCGGTTCCTGGCTGTCCTGGTCCTGCTGCTCCC
>DASTTC010000419.1:0-5125 GCA_035760345.1 Burkholderiales bacterium
CGGCACCTGGCTGGACGTGGGCTTCGGCAACGGCTCGCTTCTTTTCACCGCGCAGGAGTACGGCTTTACGCCGCTCGGGCTCGACCTGCGCGCGGCGAACGTGAAGGCGATGGCTGCGCTCGGCATCGAGTCGCACTGCAAGGATCTTTCCGGCCTGTCCATGGATGGCGCGTGCGCGGTCATCAGCATGGCCGACGTGCTCGAGCACGCGCCCTATCCGAAGAAGACGCTGCAGGCCGCGCGGCGATTGCTGTCGGATAACGGAGTCCTGTTCGTCTCGCTGCCGAACATGGAGAGCATGCTCTGGAGGACCCTGGACCGGCAGCGGGCGAATCCTTACTGGGCGGAGATCGAGCACTACCACAACTTCGGACGCACCCGGCTGTACGCGCTGCTCGCCGAGATGGGCTTCGAGCCCGTGCGCTACGGCATCAGCGAACGTTACCGGGCGGGCATGGAAGTCATCGCCCGCAAGGCCTAGGCGCCACGCCATTGCTCTAGAATGCGCCCCCGATGCCGCCGATCCTCTCGATCCGCAACCTCACCAAGACCTACGCCTCGGGCCTCGAAGCGCTGCAGCCGATCGACCTGGAGATCGACAAGGGCGAGATCTTTGCGCTCCTCGGCCCGAACGGCGCCGGCAAGACCACCCTCATCAGCATCGTCTGCGGCATCGTTACGCCGAGCACCGGCACGGTGACGGTCGCCGGCCACGACATCCTCCGGGACTACCGCGCGACGCGCGCCATGATCGGCCTGGTGCCGCAGGAGCTGCACACGGATATGTTCGTCTCGACCTGGGACACGATCCGCTTCAGCCGCGGGCTGTTCGGCAAGGCACCCAATGCGCAGTATCTGGAGAAAGTGCTGCGCGACCTCTCGCTGTGGGAAAAGAGGAACGATCGCATCATGACGCTCTCCGGCGGCATGAAGCGGCGCGTGCTGATCGCCAAGGCGCTGGCGCACGAGCCCGAGATCCTGTTCCTCGACGAGCCCACCGCGGGCGTGGACGTGGAACTGAGGCGCGACATGTGGGAACTGGTGAGAAAGCTGCGCGAAAGCGGCGTCACCATCATCCTCACCACGCACTACATCGAGGAAGCCGAGGAAATGGCCGACCGGGTCGGCGTGCTCAGCAAGGGCAAGCTCATCCTGGTGCAAGACAAGGCTTCGCTGATGAGAAAGCTCGGCAAGAAGCAGCTCACGCTGAACCTGCAGGTGCCCATGGCGACGATGCCTGCCGGGCTCGACGGCTGGCCCCTGACGCTCAAGAACGGCGGCGGCGAGCTGGAGTACATCTTCGACGGGCACGAGGAGCGCACCGGGATCCCGGCGCTGCTGAAGCGCCTGGATGAGCTGGGCATCGGCTTCCGGGACCTGCACACCGAGCAAAGTTCCCTCGAGGAGATCTTCGTCAGCCTGGTGAGCGAGAAGCCATGAGCGCCTTCAACGCGCGCGGCGTGCTGGCGATCTTTCTGTTCGAGATGTCGCGCTTCCAGCGCACGTTCTGGCAAAGCCTGGTGACGCCGGTGATCACCACGTCGCTCTACTTCATCGTCTTCGGCGCCGCCATCGGCTCGCGCATGGCCGAGGTCGACGGCGTGCCCTACGGCGCCTTCATCGTGCCGGGGCTGATGATGCTCGCCATCCTGACCGAGAGCCTGAACAACGCCTCTTTCGGCATCTACCTGCCCAGATTCACCGGCACCATCTACGAAGTGCTTTCCGCGCCCGTGTCGCCGCTCGAAATGGTGCTGGGCTACGTGGGCGCAGCGGCCACGAAGTCGATCATCCTCGGACTGGTGATCCTGGCGACCGCGACATTCTTCGTGCCGATGAAGATCCTGCACCCGGGCTGGATGATCGCCTTCCTCCTGCTGACGGCGGCCACCTTTTGCCTGTTTGGCTTTATCCTCGGCGTGTGGGCGAACGGCTTCGAGCAGCTGCAGTTCGTGCCGATGCTGGTGATCACGCCGCTCACCTTCCTCGGCGGCGCGTTCTACTCCATCGACATGCTGCCGGACGCCTGGCGCACCTTCAGCCTGTTCAATCCGGTGGTGTACCTGGTCAGCGGCTTTCGCTGGAGCTTCTACGGCACCGCGGACGTGGCGGTGGGGGTGAGCCTTGCGGCGACGCTCGGGTTTTTCCTGCTGTGCCTCGGCATCGTCTGGTGGATCTTCCGCACCGGCTATCGGTTGAAGAATTGAGCGCCCCGGGGTCAGGATGAACGCGCCGACCCGACCAAGCGAGGTGAGTACTGCTACGCCGCGACTGCCCGCGCGCGTGCTGCGCGCCATCGAAACGCAGCGCGCGCGCAGCGAGATCCTCACCGGCTGGGTGCAGGCGGCAATCATCGCGCTCCTCGGCACGCTGTACTTCGTGTCGCCGAGCTCGTCGCCGGTCGACTTCGTCATGCGCCCGGCGCCCTGGGCGATCGGCGCCTACGCGGTGTTCACCGCGCTGCGGCTGCGTCTCGCGTACGCGGGGCGACTCACGCCGTTCCTGCGCGCGGCCTCGGTGGTTTTCGACATGGTGCTGCTCACGGTGACCATCTGGGGTTTTCACCTCGAGTACGGCCAGCCTGCGGCGTTCTACCTGAAGGCGCCGACCTTCGCCTATTTCTTCATCTTCATCGCGCTGCGCACGCTCTCGTTCTCGCCCGGCTACGTGCTGCTTGCGGGCGGCACGGCCGCGCTGGGTTGGCTGGCACTGCTCCTGTACGCGCTCGGCGAGCCCGGCGGCATGGCGCTGGTCACGCGCGACTACGTCGACTACATGACGGCGGCGAAGATCCTGATTGGCGGCGAGATCGACAAGATCGTGTCGCTGCTCCTGGTCTCCGCGCTGCTGGCGCTGGCCGCCGCAAGGAGCCGCCAACTCCTCGAGCAGGCCGCCGCCGTGCAGGCCGCGGCCGCGCAGATGGTGCGCTACTTCCCGCCGGAGGTGGCCGAGCAGCTGATCTGGGCCGACGAGCTCCTGAAGCCCGGCGAGGGCGAGGCGCGCGAGGCGGCGGCGATGTTCATCGACCTGCGCGGCTTCACGCGGCTCTCGGCGATGCTCACGCCGCAGGAGCTGATCTCGCTGGTGGGAGATTTCCAGCGCCTCGCGGTGCCGATCATCCAGCGCCACCGCGGCGCCATCATCACCTACCTCGGCGACGGCATCATGGTGGCCTTCGGCGCGGTGCGCGCCACGCCGACCTACGCCGCCGACGCGCTGCGCTGCACCGAGGCGCTGGTCGATCGTGTCGGGCACTGGGTAGCCGAGAGCTGTGCGCGGGGCGACTGCACGCCGGAAGTGGGTATCGGCGTGGACGTCGGCACGGTCGTGTGCGGGACCATCGGCGATGAAGGCAAGCTCGAGTATGCGGTTCTCGGCGAGGCGGTGAACCACGCGGCCAAGCTTCAGGCGCACACCCGGCTGGCGGGCGTAAACGCGCTTGCCACGCGCTTTGCGCTCGACAGGGCGCGCGCGCAGGGCTACGCCGACGCGCGCTGCCAGGAGCTGGCGGACAGCCAGCGCGTGAGCGGTGTCGATGCGCCGATGGCGCTCGTGGCCATCGCCTGACAAAAAACAGCGCCGCGGCACGCCGCGGCGCTGCTCGAGGTCTGCTGCGGAGATTACAGCTGGCTGGCTTTGGTGCCGAGTTCGGCGTTGACGATGTAGTCGCCCGAGCGGCGCGCCTGCGCCACTTCGGCCACCACTTCGGCGCGCGACTTGTCGGTGCTCGACTTCGCCGCGAACACGTAGCCCTGCTCGGCGTTGACGAACACCTGTTCGGCGCTCAGCGTGGAGCGCTGCGCCGGCGGGTTGTAGCCCGCGTCGATTTCGTTGTTGGCGAGGGCCGGCAGCGCGATGAAGCTGCCGATGGCGAGTGCGAGGATTTCACGTTTCATGTTCAGGTCCCTTTCAAGTGGTTGAGTTTGGTCGCTGCAACAACGCTGCAGCTGTGACCCCACTTTAGGCAACCCCGGCTCCGCCGGAAGTGCGTTTACGCACTGGATCTGACTTCTTCGACCATTTTCTCCAGGCGGGACACGTCGAGCACCACCAGCGCGCGGCCGTCCTTGCCCAGCACCTTGGCCTTGGTGAGCGCCGAGAGCTCCCGCGTCACTTGCTCGCGATAGGTGCTGACCTGGCTGGCCAGGTCTGCGTGCTTGGGCGCCGGGTCGATGCGCGCCCGGTTGGCCGAAACACCCGCTTCGCGCGCGAGGCGCAGGAGTTCGGCGTGCAGGCGCTGGTGTACGCCCAGCGTGGAGAGGTCGATGACACGCTCCGAAAGCCGACGCACCAGGCCGGCGAAGTCGCGCAGCAGCCGCTCGGCGAGCACTGGCTCCTCGCGCAGCAGCTGCCGGAATTCTGCCGGCGGCATCGAGGCGAGCAGCGAACTCTCCAGCGCCACCACGTCGGCCGATCGCGGCTTGCCGTCGATGGCCGCGACTTCGCCCAGGTGCGCGCCGGCGCCGAAATCGCGGAACGTGACTTGGCGCCCTGCGGCAGAGTAAGTCGTGACCCGCACACGGCCGGACACGATCAGGTAGACGTCCCGGTCGGGGGCATCGCGCGAAATGATGCGCTGATCCGGCTGGAAGTTGCGCCAGGCGCAGGCGCGGGCAACCTGCTCGAGGCGTTCCGCGGAAAGTCCCTCAAGCAACGCAATGCTGCGCAGGCCGAGAATGGAAGGTGCGGCGGACTTGGCCATCGGGGCGTCGTGCGGCCAAGTGTACTCGACACCCCAATGAGAAACGGCGCCGCGGTGTTCTGCGGCGCCGTGGTCCCCCCGGGGGGGAGGGGGGAGGGAGACTGCTTACAGCGAGCTGGCGGTGGTGCCCAGTTCGGCGTTGACGATGTAGTCGCCCGAGCGGCGCGCCTGCACCACTTCGGCCACCACTTCGGCGCGCGACTTGTCGGTGCTCGACTTCGCCGCGAACACGGAGCCCTGCTCGGCGTTGACGAACACCTGTTCGGCGCTCATCGTGGAGCTCTGGGCCGGCGGGTTGTAGCCCGCGTCGATTTCGTTGTTGGCGAGGGCCGGCAGCGCGATGAAGCTGCCGATGGCGAGTGCGAGGATTTCACGTTTCATGTTCAGGTCCCTTTCAAGTGGTTGAGTTTGGTCGCTGCAACA
>DASTTC010000420.1:0-2861 GCA_035760345.1 Burkholderiales bacterium
GTTGGGCACCACCACCGTCTCCCAGTCGCGCGTCTCGACCGCGGTCGAGCGCCAGCGGATGTCGACCACGCGACCGCTCAGGTTGTCGATCTGGATCCAGTCGCCCACGCGCACCGAGTTGTCCAGCTGGATGGCCAGCCCGCCCAGCACGTTGCCCAGCGTGTCCTGCATGGCGAAGGCGAGTACCGCGGTGATGATCGCGGAGGTCGCCAGGATCCCGGTCAGGTCGACGCCGGCATGGCGCAGCTGCGACAGCCCGTACACGGCATACACGGCGATGATCACCAGGTCCTCGATGATGCGCGGCAGCGGCCTGCCCAGCTTGGGCAGCACCAGGCGGAACAGCGCGAACCCCGCCAAGCGGATCAGCGCCAGCGTCCAGACGACGCGGAACAGTCCGTCGAAGAACTGCACGCCGCTCGCGAAGCCCAGCTTCGCCGCCCCCAGGCCCGCCGCCTGGCCGATGATCCCCGCCAGGAACAGCCACAGCGTGTTCAGATAGCTCGAGCGCTCGCCGGGCCGCACGCGCAGCAGGAATCCCGTCAGCACCAGCGCGGTGACGATGACGTACGGGAGCGCGGAGCCCCAGAACTGTGTCAGCACGGGCGCGGGCCTAGAACCGGATCTTCCCGACGAGCATGTCCTTCCACATCACCCAGTCGCCCGCCAAGCTGTAGAACGGATGGGTGAACGTGGTGGGACGGTTGTGCTCGAACAAGGCATGCCCGATCCAGGCAAAGGCATAGCCGCAGACGAGCGCCGCGAGCAGCCACCGGAAGTTGAGCGTGGACAAGGCGTGCAGGAGGAAAGCGAGGACGAGCGAGTTGCCGATGAAGTGCAGGCGCCGGCAGGTGCGATTGGAATGCTCCGACAGGTAGTAGGGGTAAAAGGACCAGAAACTGTCGAACTGTCGCGCAGCAGGCATGTGGGACCTCTCCCGGCTGCGGATTGTAGTCTGATCATGTAAGGACGAGAGCCATCGATCGGTTTTCGAGATGGCTGGCGGCCCTGACCCAGTAGGAACCCGACGCGGGGTTGTGTCCCCGCGCGATCCAAGGGCACGCTATGTGCCCCTGCGTACATATCAATGCGCCTCGAGTGGCAATACTGCCATCGTGGGGGTCATGCCGCCCGCACGGGCCGTCATTGGCTCTGCAAACTACCGGACTCCAACCTTAATGAAAGCCTTACGCCGTTCCCCGCTGAAGTCGGCCAAAGCCCCGACGGGAATCGCCGGTTTCGACGAAATCACCGGCGGCGGCTTGCCGCGCGGCCGCACGACCCTGCTGGTGGGCGGACCGGGCTCCGGCAAGACCATCCTCGCGCTCCAATTCCTGGTGCACGGCGCGCGCCATTGCAAGGAGCCGGGCGTGTTCGTCGCCTTCGAGGAGACCTCGAAGCGCATTGCGGACAACGCGGAGGGCTTCGGCTGGAAGCTCGCCGAGCTGGGGCCCAGGAAGGTCTTCTTCCTGGACGCCCAGCCGACGCCCGACCTGGTCCAGTCGGGCAATTTCGATCTCGGCGGGATGCTCGCGATGCTGGAGGCCCAGACCCGGCAGATGGGAACGCGGCGCATCGTGTTCGATGCGCTGGATATCGTCCTCGCGCTGCTGCCCGACGCGGCGGCGAGAAGGCGCGAGGTTTACCGGCTGCACGAGTGGTTGTTGAAGCGCGGGCTGACGGGCCTGATCACCGCCAAGGCCGGCGGCGACGAGGCGAGCACGATCGGCGCGCAGCCGTTCGGCTTCATGCAATTCATGGTGGACTGCGGCGTGATCCTCAGCCACAGCGTGGTGATGGGGGTGTCGCAGCGCAACCTGCGCGTGCAGAAGTATCGCGGCTCCAGCTTCGACGAGAATGAATCGCCGTTCCTGATCGGCGCCAGCGGGGTCGAGGTGGCCTCCGCGCCCACGCTGGGCCATGCGCAGCGCAAGGTGAGCAACGAGCGCGTGTCCAGCGGCGTGGCGCGCCTCGACACGATGCTGGGCGGCGGCTACTACCGCGGCGCCAGCGTCCTGATCACCGGTTTTCCCGGCACCGCCAAGACGACCTTGAGCGGCGCGTTCGCGGAAGCGGCCTGCAAGCGCGGCGAGCGCACCCTGTTCGTCAGTTTCGATTCGGACGCGAACGAGGTGATCCGCGACCTGGCCTCGGTCAGCATCCGGCTGGATCGCTACGTGAAAAACGGGCGCCTGCGCATGGCCTCGGCGCGCACCATCACCGGGAGCGCGGAAACCTACCTGGTGCGCATCAAGACGCTCGCGCACGAGCACCAGGCCCGTTGCCTGGTGATCGATCCGGTGTCCACCTGGTCCAGATCCGGCAGCGAGGCGGCCGCGCACACCGTGGCGGAACGGCTGATCGACTGGGCCAAGGCCGAGGGCATCACGCTCCTGTGCACCAGCCTGCTCGACGAAATGACGAGCCAGTCGGAAGGCGGCTCGTCGCAGCAGATCTCGACGCTCGCGGACACCTGGATCCACCTCAACTACCTGGTGCAGGCCGGGGAGCGCAACCGGGGCCTCGCCATCATCAAGTCGCGCGGCACGGCGCATTCGAACCAGGTGCGCGAACTGATCCTGAGCGATGCGGGCGTGACGCTGACCGATACCTACACCGCGGGCGGCGAGGTGCTGATGGGCACCATGCGCTGGGAAAAGGAACGCGCCGAGGGCGTGGCGACCGAGGTCACCGAAGTGGCCGGCAAGTTGAAGCGCGTGCGGCTCGACGCCGAGGAGGCCGAGCTCCTGGTGCGGGTGAAAGCGCTGCAGGTGGAACTGGAGGCGAAGCAGGTCGAGAAGGCGCTGCTCGCGCGCACCACCGCGAACCGCAAGGGCGAGGAGTCGCGCGGCCTCACCCGC
>DASTTC010000421.1:0-4285 GCA_035760345.1 Burkholderiales bacterium
CATGTCGCGATGCTGCACGCGCCCGAGCAGGTCGTAGAGCACGCCGTGGCGCAGCGCGCCATCGGACACGGCCATCTCCTCGATCCCCAGTTCATCGAGTACCGCGCCCATGATGGCAAGTCCGCCGGGCAGAACCGGCGCGCGGTTCGGCCGCAGGCCCGCGATGCGCGCGGCATCTGCACGCTCCACCTTCACGAGAAGGCTCCTGAGCCGCTCCAGCCCTTCGCGCGTGATGCCCTGCTCCGCGAAACCGTTCTCGCGCAGGATGTTCTCGATCGAGCGCGCCGTTCCCGAGGCGCCTACGGCCTCCTGCCAGCCGGCGGCGCGGTAGGCCAGCGCGATGCCGGAGAGCTCCTGGCGCGCTGCCAGTTCCGCGGCCTTGAGCCGGGACTTGTCGACCTCGCCGTCGGGAAAGTACTTCAGGCTGTAGCTCACGCAACCCATGTACAGGGACTCGGTGAGCTGCGGCTCGAGCCCGGACCCGATGATGCACTCGGTGGACCCGCCGCCGATGTCGATCACCAGGCGCTTGTGCGGCGCAGGCGGCATGGAATGCGCGACGCCGAGGTAGATGAGGCGCGCTTCCTCGCGGCCGGCGATGACCTCGATGGGAAAGCCCAGCTCCTGGCGTGCCTCGCGCAGGAACTGCGGCGCGTTCTTCGCCACGCGCAGGGTGTTGGTGCCCACGGCGCGCACCGCTTGGCGCGGAAAGCCGCGCAGGCGCTCGCCGAAACGGCGCAAGGCCTCGAGCGCGCGCGCCTGCGTAGCGCGGTCGATGCGCTTCTCGGAAGTGAGGCCGCCGCCGATGCGCACCACTTCGCGCAGGCTGTCGAGGGGGTAGATCTGGCCCTCCACCACCCGCCCGATCTGCAGGTGGAAGCTGTTGGAGCCGAGGTCGACCGCGGCAAGCGTTTCCTGGCGCGCCATGGCGCGGCCAGCATAGCCTAGCTGCGGACTTCCTGCTCGATCTCGGACATCGTGGTGTGGCGCACGTCGGTGCCCTTCACCACGTAGATGGTCTGCTCGGCGATGTTCTTGGCGTGATCGCCTATGCGCTCCAGCGCCTTGGCGACGAACAGCAGGTCGAGGCACATCGAGATGGTGCGCGGGTCCTCGATCATGAAGCTGATCAGCTGGCGCAGTATGGCGCGGAAGGCGTCGTTCACCTCGGCGTCGCGCCGGATCACGTCCGTGGTGCCCGCGAGGTCCAGGCGCTC
Source organism: Burkholderiales bacterium (assembly GCA_035760345.1). GTDB lineage: Bacteria > Pseudomonadota > Gammaproteobacteria > Burkholderiales > SG8-39 > JAABQT01. The sequence goes on from DASTTC010000421.1 coordinate 1,218, forward strand.
GAGCGCCGTGAGCGCGCCATGCAGCATGGCGACGGCTGCTTGGCCCATGCGCCGCAACTCGACGCCGCGCGGCAGCCCCGCCGTCGCATCCGTCTGCATCCTGCGCGCCTGCAGCGCGATCTTCTTCGCCTCGTCGCCGATCCGCTCCAGGTCGGTGGTCACCTTGAGTACCGCGGTCAGCAGCCGCAGGTCGCTGGCGGTCGGCTGGCGCCTGGCGATGATCTGTCCGGCGAGCCCGTCGATGGTGCACTCCAGTGCGTTGACCACTCCCTCATGGCGCAGCACCTGGTCGATCAGATTGCCCGATCCCGAGCCCAGGCACTCGATGGCATCCAGCGCCTGCCGCTCGACGCGCGCGCCCATCTGCAGTACGAGGGCGTGCGCCTGCTGCAGCTCGTCTTCGTAGCCCTTGGACGTGTGGGGTGCTGGTGGCGCGGACATCCGGGCTGCAGCCTAGCGACGCAATGTGACAGGCAGATGGCAGCACCGGATGTCACCTGCGCGTCACAACGGGAGCGTAGAATCTTTTTCCCCGCCCCGCGATCCCGCGTCGGCCCCGAAATGAAACGAGACCTCCCCACCGCGCAGTTTCTCAATCGAGAGCTAGGCATCCTGGCGTTCAACCGCCGCGTGCTGGCGCAGGCGGCCGACGAGTCGGTGCCGCTGCTCGAACGGCTGCGCTTTCTCACCATCGTGTCGTCGAACCTGGACGAGTTCTTCGAGATCCGCGTGGCCGGGCTGAAAGAGCAGATCCAGCTCAACCTGCCCGAGCCCGGACCCGACGGCAAGGGGCCGGTCGAAGTGTTCGAGGCGGTGGGCCGGGAAGCCCATGCCATCGTGGCCGAGCAATACCGCCTGCTCAACCAGGACTTGCTGCCCGCACTTGCCGACGCGGGCGTGGTGTTCCCGCGGCGCGAGGATTGGACGCCGGCGCAGCGGCAGTGGATCCGCGACTATTTTTTTCGCGAATTGCTCCCGGTGCTGACGCCGATCGGGCTCGATCCGGCGCACCCGTTCCCGAAGGTGCTGAACAAGAGCCTGAACCTCGCCGTGGAGCTCGTCGGTCGCGACGCCTTCGGCCGCAGTTCGGGCGCCGCCATCGTGCAGGCGCCGCGCGCGCTGCCGCGGGTCATCCGCCTGCCGCGCGACATCGCCGGGACGCAGTTCGCCTTCGTGTTCCTGTCCTCGATCCTGCACGCGCACGTCGAGGAGCTGTTCGCGGGCATGAAGGTGCTGGGCTGCTACCAGTTTCGCGTCACGCGCAATTCGAACCTGTTCGTGGACGAAGAGGAGATCAAGAACCTGCACACCGCGCTGAAGGGCGAACTGCTGCATCGCCACTTCGGCAACGCCGTGCGCCTGGAGGTGGCGGACAACTGCTCGCAGCAGATGATCGACTTCCTGCTGCAGCAGTTCGGCCTGGACGAGGACGACCTGTACCGCGTCGAAGGCCCGGTCAACCTATACCGGCTGCGCGAGGTGCTCGATCAGGCGGAGCGGCCCGACCTGAAGTACGCCCCGTTCCAGCCGGGGCTGCCGGCCCCGCTCGAGGCGCGCAGCGACCTGTTTGACCTGCTCAAGAAGCAGGACCTGCTGTTGCACCACCCCTACCAGTCCTTTGCGCCGGTCATCGACTTCATCCGCACCACCGCGGCGGACCCCGACGTCATCGCCATCAAGCAGACGGTGTATCGCACCGGCACCGACTCCGAACTGATGGAGATCCTGATCGACGCCGCGCGCCGCGGCAAGGAAGTCACCGTGGTGGTGGAGCTGATGGCGCGATTCGACGAAGAAGCGAATCTCAACTGGGCCGCGCGCCTGGAGGAAGTCGGCGCGCACGTGGTCTACGGCGTGGTGGGACACAAGACCCACGCCAAGATGGCACTCATCGTGCGACGCGAGGAGGCCGAGGGCCGCAAGGTGCTGCGCCGCTACGTGCACCTGGCGACCGGCAACTACCACCCGCGCACCGCGCGCCTGTATACCGACTTCGGCCTGCTCACGTCGAACGAGGACCTGTGCGCGGACGTCGCGGAAGTGTTCAAGCAGCTTACCGGCCTCGGCCGCGCGGGCAAGCTCCGCCACGTGTGGCAGTCTCCGTTCACGCTGCACAAGCGCGTCGTCGAGGCCATCCGCAACGAAGCGCGCGTGGCCGGCGAAGGCCGCCCGGCGCGGGTCATCGCCAAGATGAACGCGCTGCTCGACCCGGAGGTGATCGACGAACTGTATGCCGCATCGCGTGCGGGCGTGAAAGTGGACCTCATCGTACGCAGCGTGTGCGCGCTGCGTCCCGGCATCGAGGGTCTGTCGGAGAACATCCGCGTGCGCTCGGTGGTCGGGCGCTTTCTCGAGCACACGCGCGTGTTCTTCTTCCTCAACGAGGGCGCCGAAGACGTCTATCTCTCGAGCGCCGACTGGATGGGGCGCAACTTCTTCCGCCGCATCGAACTGTGCTTCCCGGTGCTCGACCCCGCCCTCAAGCGCCGTGTGATCCGCGAGGGCCTGCAGTCCTACCTCGACGACAACTGCCAGGCCTGGCCCATGGATGCCGAAGGCGGCTACGCGCGCCTGAAGCCGCGCCGCGGCCGGCCGCGCTCGGCGCAGGAGGAGTTGTTGTTTACGTTGGCGACACCCAGTTAAATGGGGACCGTCCCCATTTGAATGTCGTTAGCCGGCATGACCGCGCGGTGACGCGGGCGTGAAATCTCGATGACAGCGACGCGTGCTAAATTCGCGGCGCGATGGATGGCGAAAGCCCTTTCAAGGGCAAGACCGGCGTGCAGCGGATGATCAACGCAGCGCGCTATTCACTCGAGGGTTTGGCCGCGGCCGCGCGCCACGAGAATGCGTTCCGCCAGGAGTTGCTGCTGGCCGCCGTGCTGGTGCCACTTGGCCTGTGGCTCGGCCACGACGGCGTGGAACGCGCCCTGCTGGTCGGCAGCATGCTGATGGTGCTGGTGGTGGAGCTGCTCAACTCCGCCGTGGAAGCGACCGTGGACCGCGTGTCGCTCGAAGATCACCGCCTCGCCAAGCGCGCCAAGGACCTCGGCAGCGCCGCGGTGATG
>DASTTC010000422.1:0-2609 GCA_035760345.1 Burkholderiales bacterium
GGCGCGGCGAGGAGCAGGATGAAAATCGGCGCGGTGGACAGGTACAACGTCGCGCTGGTCGCCGTGGTGTAGTGCAGGCCGAGCCATTGCAGCGCCAGGTGGATGCCGCCGCCGGAGAACGCGAGCAGCCACAGCACCCGCCAGTCGCGCCGGGACAGGGCGGGCAGCTTCGCCGCAAGGCCGCGCCAGGCGAAGGGCGCGAGGAGCAGCGCCACGATCGCGAGGCGCCCGGCGGTGGCGAGGCCCGGCGAGATGTCGTCGCGTACCGCTCGCGCCACGATCCAGTTCCCGGACCACAGGGTGAGCGTGGCCAGCAGCACGGCCCAGGCGGTGAAACGCATGGGCGGGGATTATCGCCTGCGTGCTAGATTGTCCCGATGCCTTTCGTGAGTTGCGCCGGCCATGCGCTCGAGGTCGAGTGGCTCGACGCGGCGCAAGCCGGCAAGCCGACCCTGGTGTTCCTGCACGAGGGCCTGGGCTCGGTCCGGCAATGGCGCGACTTTCCGCTGCAGGTGGTCAAGGCCACGGGTTGCCGCGCGCTCCTTTACAGCCGCTACGGCTACGGGCAGTCCGACGTGCTCGCCGAGCCACGCGTGGACCTGCGCTTCATGCATCGCGAGGCGCTGGAAGTCCTGCCGGCGCTGCTCGAAGCGTTGCGCATCGAGCGCCCCGTGCTGGTCGGCCACTCCGATGGCGCTTCCATCGCCCTCATCCATGCCGGGGCCGGCCACGCGGTGCGCGCTCTGGCGGTGATGGCGCCGCACGTGTTCGTGGAGCCGATCTGCGTGCAGAGTATCCGCAAGGCCGCCGATGCGTTCGCGACGACCGACCTGGCGCAGCGCATGAGCAAATACCATCGCGACCCGGCGAAGACCTTCCACCTGTGGGCCGACGCCTGGCTCGATCCCGAGTTCATGCACTGGAACATCGAGCAATACCTGCCGGGCATCGGTTGTCGGGTGATGGCGATCCAGGGCGAGGACGATGCCTACGGCACGATGGCGCAGCTCGAACGCATTCGCCGCGGCGTACGCGGGCCCTGCGAGCTGGTGCCGCTCGCGGCCTGCGGCCACACGCCGTTTCGCGACCAGCCCCAGGCCACGCTCGACGCACTGACAAGGTTCGTGCATGAATGCGGCGGCTGACGCGCTCAGGCGCGACGTGAAGGTGATCGGGCTGGTGGGGCTCGCCCACGGCCTGTCGCATTTCTTCCAGATCGCCACCGCGGTGCTGTTTCCGCTGATCAAGGACGATCTCGGCGTGTCCTACACCGCGCTCGGCGCGATGGTGGGCCTGTACTACACGGTGTCCGGCGTGTGCCAGACGCTCGCCGGATTCGCGGTGGACCGCTTCGGCGCGCGCCGCGTGCTGTTCGCCGGGCTCGCGCTCGCCGTCACGGGGGCGGCGCTCGCCGGCCTCGCGCAGAACTACACCATGCTGCTCGCCGCCGCGGTGGTGGGCGGCATCGGCAACAGCGTTTTCCACCCCGTGGACTTTTCCATCCTCAACGCGCGCGTCACCCGGAACCGCCTCGGCTATGCCTTCAGTTGGCACGGCATTGCCGGCTACCTCGGATTCGCGGTCGCACCGGCCTACGGCATCGCGATGGCCACCGCGTTCGACTGGCGCGGCGCGCTCCTCGGTGCCGCGGCGATCGGCGCCGTCGTCACGGTATTGCTCGCGTCGCAGGGCGAGGCGCTGGAAGCCGCGCCGGTGCGCGCCGGGCAGGGCAGCCCCGGCGCGCGCGCCTTGCTGCAACTCCCGGTGCTGATGGTGTTCGGCTACTTCGTCATGCTGGGCATCGCGTTCATCGGCATACAGACCTTCGGCATCTCGGCCATGGTGTCGCTATACGGCGTGAACGTGGCGCTGGCGTCCGCCGCGCTCACCGCGTACCTGGTTGGCGGCGCGACCGGCATCTTCTGCGGCGGCTTTGCCGCCGTGCGCATCGCGCGGCACGACCTGGTGGCGGTCGCCGGCATGGCCGCCAGCGCGGTGCTCGTCCTGGTGCTCGCTTCGGGCTGGCTGCCGGGGGCGGCGCTGCCGCTGCTGCTCGGCGCGGCGGGCTTCGCGGGCGGTTTCACCAATCCGTCGCGCGATTTGATCGTGCGCGCGGCCACGCCCGCGGGGGCGACCGGCAAGGTCTATGGCTTCGTGTACTCGGGGCTGGACGTCGGCTCGATCGCCGCGCCGGTGGCGTTCGGCTGGTTGCTCGACCGCGGCGAGCCGGCGGTCGTGTTCTACACCGTGGTGGGGGTTCTCGCCCTGTCGATTGTTACGGTGCTGAAGCTCCCGACGCGCTCGCCTCAGCCGACGTAGTCGATGCCGCGGCGCTCGAGGAGGCGCAGCAGCGCCGGCCAGTCCTTGTGGTTGGAGGGGCGGTCGGGGTGCTGGAACTGCTCGGTGGCGGTGGCGGCCGCACTTTGCGACATCTGCTTCACGTTCTCCAGGCCGCCGGCCATGGCGTCGATCTGGATCTGGCAGGCGCAATCGAGGTAGTACATCAGCTCGAAGGCCTCGCGCACCGTCGTGCCCAGAGTGAGCAGGCCATGGTTGCGCAGGATCATCACCTTGGAGGACTTGCCCAGGCTCTTTTCCATGCGCGCGCG
>DASTTC010000423.1:0-3995 GCA_035760345.1 Burkholderiales bacterium
GGGGGCAAGTCGTAAAGTCTAACCCTCCGCCGGCCTTCCTGCTGTGCTGCGCCGCGCATGGACGCGCACGCCGCGCTCGCCTAGGGTGTCCCCATGCGCCTGCCCCTGCTGGTCGCCCTCACGCTCGCCGCGGCCGCCGCCGCCGCCCAGCCGCACAGCGTGCGCGAGTGCCGCGAGGGCGGCGATTTCATCCGCAACGCGGCGCTGGCGCGCGATTCCGGCGTCACGCGCGAGTTCTTCCTCGGCCGGCTGGAAGATGACCTGGTGGCGATCCGCGCCTACCCCGAGGCCTTGCGCTGGTTCGTGCGCGACAACGCGGACGAGGCGTTCCTGCGCACCGAGGTGCACGAGGTGTTCGACGCGCCGGCGAACAGCGAGCTGCACCGCGTCGCCTTCCTCGAGCGCTGCGCGCGGCGCGCGGATCGGCTGGCCTCCGGCGGCTAGTCAGCCCATGAACGGCATGCGCAGGACGCCGCGCAGCGTCGCCACCGCGCCCGGATCGCGCCACCCCGAGAGCCCGATGTCCAGCTCGCCTTTCGGCGCGGGCGTATAGGTGCCGAGCCAGCGGTCCCAGACCGAGAGGCAGAAGCCGTAGTTGCTGTTACGCTCCGCTTCGATGACGGAATGGTGCGTGCGGTGCATGTCCGGCGTCACCAGCACGCGCCGCACCCAGGGCTCGAGCCAGGCCGGGAGCGAGGCGTTGGCGTGATTGAACATGGCGGTCGCGTTGAGCAGCACCTCGAACAGGAACACGGCGAGCACCGGTGCGCCGAGCGCGGCAATGGCGGCGAACTTGATCAGCGCCGAGAGCACGATCTCCAGCGGGTGAAAGCGAATGCCCGTGGTGAGATCGAAGTCCGGATCGGCATGGTGCACAGCATGCAGGCGCGCGAGCGCCGGTACGGAGTGGAACAGCACGTGCTGCAGATAGATGACGAGATCGAGGACCACCACGCCGGCGAGCACCGCGGCCCAGGCGGGAACATCGACCCAGTTGAGCAGCCCCCAGCCTTCGTCCGCGGCAAGCGCGGCAAAGGCGAGCGCCGACCCGGGCAATACGACGCGCAGGACCAGTGTGTTCACCACGGCGAGGCCGAGGTTGGCGCGCCAGCGCACGAGGCGCGCCAGCCGCAGCGTGCGCGCAGGCGCGGCCCGCTCCCACAGGGCAAGTGCGGCGAACACGGCGAGGAACACGCCCAGCCGCAGAGCGAGCTCGGTGTCCGCCGATAAGGTGAAACTCATGCCCAACCTCATATTCAACTAGTAGGTTGAATAGTAGAATAGCCGCGAAGCCCATGTCAAGCGACCCCGCCAAGGAACGCCTCTACCAGGCCATCGGCCGCGTCGCCGCCGCGCTGGCGAGCGCCGGCCGGCTGCAGATCCTCGAGTTCGTCGCCCAGGGCGAGCGCAGCGTGGACGCGCTGGCCGCCATGACCGGCCTGTCGGTGGCCAATACCTCCAAGCACCTGCAGGGATTGCGCCAGGCGGGCCTGGTCAATGCGCGCAAGGAGGGCCTGCGCGTGTACTACGCGCTCGCGGGCGACGATGTGAGCCTGCTGCTCGCCTCGCTGCGCGGGGTAGCCGAGCATCGCGCCGCGGACGTGGAAAAGCTCTTGAAGACCTGGCTCGCGCACCGCGACGAGCTGGACCCCGTGCCCGCCCGGGAAGTCCTGCAGCGACTCAAGGGCGGCCTGGTCACCGTGCTGGACGTGCGGCCGGCCGAGGAGTTTGCCGCCGGCCATTTGCCCGGGGCGATCAACGTCCCGGTGGAAAAGCTCGAGGCGTTCCTGTCGAAGCTCCCCAGGCGCAAGGAAGTCATCGCGTACTGCCGCGGACCCTACTGCCTGATGTCGTTCGACGCCGTGGAGAAGCTCAGGAAGCGCGGCTTCAAGGCGAAGCGGCTGCAGGACGGCTACCCGGAGTGGCGGGCGGCGGGGCTACCGGTCGAGCGCTGAAACCCCGCGCCTGCGCTTGCGCTCGCGCAGGAAGTGCACCGCGAGCGGAATGCCGGTGAGTAGCCCCAGCAACAGCACTGCGTAGAGCATCTTGTCCAATTCGCCGGTGGCCATCTCCCCGCCGAAGTGCGCGAGCAGGAAGCTCGCCGGCAGGATCCCGGCCAGCGTCGCGAGCGCGAAGCGCCACAGGGTCAGCGTCGTCAATCCGGCCGCGTAACTCACCACGTCAAAGGAGATGAAGGGCAGCAGGCGGCTGGCGAACACGATCGCCATCAGCGCGCCCTGGGTGCGAAGCCGCGTCTTGGGCAGGCGGTCGCCGAACCAGCGGTGCAATGCCTCGTGCCCGAGCACGCGCGCCAAGCTGAACGCGATGAGCGCCCCGAGCTCCGAGCCGAGCACGATGTAGAGTGTCCCCCAGGTGTGGCCGTAGGCTGCACCGGCCGCCAGCGCGATCGGCGCGCTCGGCAAGGGACTCACCAGGATGGCGAGGGTCATCAGGCCGATCACGGCGAGGGGCCCAGCGACGCCAAGGCCGACGATGAACTGTCGCAGCGCGTCGCCGTCGGCGAGGGTGGCCAGAACGCCGGTTTCGCGCAGCAACCCGTACACCCCGGCCATCGCCAGCACGAGCACCCCTGCCGCAACGATCCGGATACGCGTGCCCGCGCTCATGCGGCATCATTGCACACCATGAATCGCGGCGTGCTTTGCGCACTGGGCGCTGCAGCGCTGTTCGGCGCGAGCACGCCGTTCGCCAAGCTGCTGCTGAGCCAGGTGTCGCCGCTGGTGCTGGCGGCGATCCTCTATCTGGGCAGCGGCTTCGGCCTCGCCGCCTGGCTCGCCCTGCGGCCCGGCAGCGCCCGGCTCGCGGGATTCGCCAGGAGCGACTGGGCTTGGATCGGGGCGGCGATCCTCGCCGGCGGCGTCGCGGGACCGATCCTGCTCATGTCCGGCCTCGCCCGTAGCGACGCGGCAACCGCATCGCTGTTGCTCAACCTGGAATCCGTTCTCACCGCGCTGATCGCCTGGACGGTGTTCCGCGAGAACGTGGACCGGCGCGTGTTCGCGGGGATGGTGGCCATCGTTGCCGGCGGCGTCGTGCTCTCCGCAGGCGCCGCGCCGCGCGCCGAAGGCCTGCTCGGCGCCGCGCTCGTCGCCGCGGCGTGCCTCGCCTGGGCGATCGACAACAACCTCACGCGCCGCGTCTCGGGCGGTGACGCGGCAACGCTGGCCTGCCTCAAGGGACTTGTTGCAGGCGTAGTGAACCTCGCGCTCGCCCTTTCATTGGGCCATTCGCTCCCCGGCGCCGCCGGCTGGATCGGCGCGGGACTGCTTGGCTTGCTCGGCTATGGCGTCAGCCTGACGTTGTTCATCGTCGCGCTGCGCCACCTGGGCACCGCGCGCAGCGGCGCCTACTTCTCGGTCGCGCCGTTCTTCGGCGCGGTCCTGGCGATAGCGCTGCTTGGGGAGCGCCCGGGCGGTGAGTTCTGGATCGCCGGCGCGCTGATGGCGCTCGGCGTCTGGCTGCACGTGTCCGAGCACCATGAGCACCGGCACGCGCACGAGGCAATGGAGCACGAGCATGAGCACGTGCACGATGCGCACCACCAGCATGCGCACGCGCCGGGATGGGACGGACGCGAGCCGCACTCGCACCGGCACCGCCACGCGCCGCTGGTGCACTCGCATCCGCACTATCCGGACCTCCATCACCGGCACGGGCACTAGCGGCAAAGGCAAGTTTCCGGCCGCCAGGTTCTACGTGTTCACCCGATTCGCCCCAGCGCCGGAAACATCTCGAGCAGCCAGTACGCGAACCGCGACAGATTGCCGGTCATCATCGCAATGCCCATGGCGACAAGCACCAGCCCTGCGGCAATCTGCAGCGCCCAGCCGAGTCGGCGCAGCGGCCGCATGCGCGCCGCGAGCTCGCGCGTGAACAGCGCGACGACGAGGAAAGGAATCCCGAGGCCCGCCGCGTAGACCGCCAGCAGTGTGGTGGCGCCCGTGTCCGGCGCCTGCGTCGCGCCGAGCGTCAGG
>DASTTC010000424.1:0-5214 GCA_035760345.1 Burkholderiales bacterium
TTCGCCTGCGTGCTGTTCCTCACCACGCGGCACCTGAAGGACGTGGACGGGAGGGTGCGCACGCTGCTCGCCATGAGCACGACGGCCGTGGTGGTCGGGCTGGGGGGTGCGGCGGCGGGCTCGCTTTCGCTGCCCGCGGACACGACGGGGTGGATCGGCCTCGCGCTGCTGACGGTGCTCTACGGCAGCGCCATCACCGCGATCTTCACCGTGGTGCCGCGCCTCGCCTCGCCGAGCAACACCGCGGCGCTCAATTTCGAGCCGATCGCGGCGCTGATCCTCGCGTGGGCGATCCTCGGCCAGGGCATGGCGCCGCGGCAGATCGTCGGCGCGCTGATCGTGGTCGGCGCGGTGGTGCTGATCGGCACGAAGCGGCATTAGTCACGTAGGGTGGGCCAACGGCCCACCCAGCCATACCGTGTACGGTGGGCCAACGGCCCGGCATCCCTGTCAACCGAATCCCGCCTCGTGCGCTATTGGAGGAATGTCGATCTACCGACGCGCCCGGGTCGAAGGTGGGTCCTACTTTTTCACCGTGACGCTCGCGGACCGGACCAGCACGCTGCTGGTCGATCGGATCGAGGTCCTACGAAGAGCATTTGCGATGACCCGTGCGGAGCTTCCATTCCGCATCGACTGCGTGGTTGTGCTGCCGGATCACCTGCACTGCATCTGGACCCTGCCGCACGCAGACAGCGACTACTCCTCCCGTTGGCAGAGAATCAAGGGACGCTTCTCCCGGGCTTGTCCTGCTGGGGAGGCCGTCACGGCAAGCCGACGCAGTAAACGGGAGCGCGGTATCTGGCACCGGCGCTACTGGGAACACGTTCTACGGGACGAACGCGACTTCTCGACGCACGTCGACTATATCCACTGGAACCCGGTGAAGCACAGCCATGTACCCCGAGTGTCGGAATGGCCGCACTCCAGCTTCCATCGGTATGTGCGCGAGGGAGTCTTGCCGGTCGACTGGGGAGGGGAGTGCTCGCGGGCCACCATGGGCCATGGCCAGCGCTACGGAGAGAGGGAATCGTAGGGTGGGCCGTTGGCCCACCCTACAGTCGGGCGGTGTACGGTGGGCCGTTGGCCCACCCTACATTCACGAAAGCTTCACGTATTCGTAGTCCACCGGCAGGTTGTTGATGCCGCGCTCGGGCGGCGCCACCCAGCCGGCCATCTTGCCCGGCTCCACCACGCGCCGCATCAGCGAGCGCACGAAGGCGCGGTCTTCCGGCGACGGGATCCACTCGTGCAGGCGCTGGTCGAACTCCTCGCGCGGCAGGAGCTTGCCCGCCGGGTCGACCGGCAGGCCGACCCAGGAGCCGATGGAGCGGCGAAAGCGCGTCGAGGGCAACGCCAGGCGGAACGAGAATCCGGCGCGCTCGATCTGGCGGTTCCAGCGCTTCAGGCCGATCTCGCAATCCTTGAGGTAGGACTCGCGCATCACTTCGTTCAGCGCGTTCAGCATCGGCACGTCCTGCGCGCCCTGCGGCGTATCCAGCTTGAGCTGCTTGTCGCGCAGCACATGGTCGTCATACTGGGACTCGTCCGGCCGGCCCTTGAGGCCGTTGGCGAAGCTCGAGGCGGCATTCGAAGAAATCTCCGAGCCGAACAGATCGAGCGACGAAGAGCACCAGAAATTGAGGTACTTCTGCAGTAGCGCCAGGTCCACGGCGCCCGCCGCGCGGATCTTCGCCGGCTCCTCGGTGCCCAGTTCCTTCATCACCTCGAGCGTGCGCTTCACCACACGCGCGATGCCGGTCTCGCCGACGAACATGTGGTGCGCCTCTTCGGTCAGCATGAAGCGGCAGGTGCGCGACAGCGGATCGAAGGCCGACTCGGCGAGGCTCTTCAGCTGGTACTTGCCATCCCGATCCGTGAAGTAGGTGAAGCAATAAAAGGACAGCCAGTCCGAGATCGGCTCATTGAAGGTGCTGAGGATCCTCGGCTTGTTGGCGTCGCCCGAGTGGCGCGCGAGCAGTTCCTCGGCTTCCTCGCGGCCGTCGCGGCCGAAATAGGCGTGCAGCAGATACACCATGGCCCACAGGTGCCGGCCTTCTTCCACGTTTACCTGAAACAGGTTGCGCAGGTCGTACAGGGAAGGGCAGGTGTGGCCGAGCAGCCGCTGCTGCTCGACCGACGCGGGTTCGGTGTCGCCCTGCGTGACGATGAGACGGCGCAACGTGGAGCGGAACTCACCCGGCACCTGCTGCCAGGCGGGCTGGCCCATCTGGTCGCCGAAGCCGATCTTGCGGTCGGCCACCGGGTCGGCGAGGAAGATGCCCCAGCGGTAGTCCGGCATTTTCACCGCGCCATAGCTGGCCCAGCCGTCGGCGTCCACCGAGGTGGCGGTGCGCAGGTAGACGTCGGCGCCCTGGAAGTCTGTCGGCCCCATGCCCTTCCACCAGTCGAGGAAGTGCGGCTGCCAGTGCTCGAGCGCGCGCTGCAGCGTACGGTCGTTGGCGAGGTTGACGTTGTTCGGGATCTTGTCGCTGTAGTTGATTCCAGACATTACTGTCTCCCGTATCTTGGGCCGATGGCCCTGTACGGTGGGCCTGTGGCCCACCCTACAAGGGCTGCGAAATCGCGCGTACGGTGGGCCGTTGGCCCACCCTACACCCGCTCCCGGTTAAATTTCGCCTTCGCGCCGGTGCCGTAGACCTTGAGCGCGCCTTGTTCGCCGACCGCGTTCGGCCGGATGAAGATCCAGTTCTGCCAGGCCGACAGGCGCCCGAAGATGCGCGTCAGCATGTTCTCCTTGCCGGTGAAGCGCAGGCTCGCCTCCATGCCGGTGAGCGCATCGGGCGACAGGCTCGAGCGCTCCTCGATGGCGATGCGCACTTCGTCTTCCCAATCGAGTTCGTCCGGCGTGGCGGTGACCAGGCCCGCGGCTGCAGCGGCTTTCGCGTCGAGCGGCTCGCCGCGCGCCAGTTGCGGCACATCGCCGCAGTAGTGCGCCGAGACGCGCGCTTCGCCGTTGACCATCGGGTAGCTGCCGAAATTGAGGTTGCTGAGGGCTACGGTAGGGCCGCCTTCCTTGGCCTCCAGCATGAAGCTGCGGTCGGCGGCGAGTGCGAGCTCGAGCAGCGTGCCCGCGAAGCACGAGCCCGGCTCGATGACGGCGAAGATCGAGCGCGAGGACACGTCCAGCCGTGCCAGCGTCCGGCGCAGGTACCCGAGGGTCTCGCGCACGAACCAGTCCTTGGCGTCCTTCTCCAGCAGCGCGTCGAGCGCGAGCACCTGCGCCGGATCGCCCTGCGTCTTGAGGATCCACAGTCCTGCCGTGAGGTGGTTGTGGCGCAATTCGAGGATGGCGCGATCGAGCTCGCGCGCCAGGCGCAGGGGGTACCAGTCCGCGCTGCGCTCTAGGGCAACTTTCTCCGGCCCCTGCACGGTGATCGTCGCTGTGCCGGCGGCCTCGTCCACGGCGGTCTGCACGAGGCGGTTTTCGCCGAGCGGGGTGAGCTTCACGCCTTCGCCGCCCGGCCGGTCGGAGCGCTTGGCGAGCTCGAGCGCGCGCGCCTTCACCTGGTCCTGGAATTCCTGCGGCCTGGCGACGTGGTCGACGAGCTTCCATTGCTGCGCGCGGTCCGCGCGCACGCCTTCCGCGGTGGTGCAGAATACGTCGGCGAGGTCGCGCCGCACTTTTCTCTTGTCGACGATGCGCGTGAGCCCGCCGGTGCCCGGCAGCACGCCCAGCAGGGGCACTTCGGGCAGGCTCACCGTGGTCGAGCGGTCGTCCACCATGGCGATCTCGTCGCAGGCCAGCGCCAACTCGTAGCCGCCGCCCGCGGTGGTGCCGTTCAGCGCGGCGAGGAATTTCAGACCGGAGTGCGCGCTGGAATCTTCCAGGCCGTTGCGCGTCTCGTTGGTGAACTTGCAGAAGTTCACCTTCCACGCGTGCGCGGACAGGCCGAGCATGTAGATGTTGGCGCCCGAGCAGAACATGCGGCTCTTGCCGCTGGTGAGCACCACCGTCTTCACCTCGGGATGCTCGAAGCGGATGCGGTTCACCGCGTCGTGCAACTCGATGTCGACGCCCAGATCGTAGGAATTGAGCTTCAGCTTGTAACCCGGCGCGATGCCCTTGTCCTCGTCGATGTCGAGCGTCAGCGTGGCGACCGGGCCCTCGAAGCCGAGCTTCCAGTGGTGGTAGTTCGCGGGATCGGTGTCGAAGGACACCGGCGCGGGGAATGCGTCGGGGGCATTCATGCGGGCATCTCCTTGGCGGCGAGCGCCTTCAGTTCCGCGAGGCTCTGCCTGGGCGAGCGTCCGGACGTGGTCAGCACGGCGTCGGCACGGGCGTAGAGGCGGTCGCGGTCGGCGAGCAGGCGCCGGATCTCCTCCAGCGCCGTGGGGCTGCCCTTGAACGGGCGCAGGTCACCCTGCGCCATGACGCGCGCCATGTGCTCCTCGGGGGTGGCCTTGAGCCAGATGCAGGTGCAATGGTCGAGCAGCAGGTTGTAGGTGTCGGGGTCGTTGACCAGGCTGCCGCCGGTGGCGATCACGGCGCGCGGGTGCGCCTTCAGCACGCGCGCCAGCGCTTTCCTCTCGAAGCGGCGGAACGCCTCCTGGCCGTACATCGAGAACACTTCGGCGAGCGGCGCGCCGGCTTCCTGCTCCACTTCGCGATCGAGCTCGATGAAGGGGAGCCCCATCGTCTGCGCCAGCTTCGTGCCGAGCGTGGACTTGCCCGCGCCGCGCAGGCCGAGCAGTGCGATGCGCGCGCTCTTCGCGGCGGCGCCGTGCTCGCGCACCAGCAGTTCGACCGGCACCTGCATGGCATGGGCGAGCTTGCGCAGCAGCAGCACCGAGATGTTGCCCTGCCCGGATTCGAGCTGCGCCAGGTAGCGCTCGGACACGCCCGAGGCGAGCGCCAGCGTCTTGCGCGTCATGGCGTGTTCGGCGCGCCAGGCGCGCACGCGCTCGCCGAGGCGGGCGAGGTAGGCGACTTCGCCCTGGTCTTCGCGGTGCAGCGTGCTCGGGGGTGCGCCCATGATTTATAGTGCTTGCGAGATGAAAACGTGTGCATTATAGTGTGCCGGCGATGAAAATCAACCTCCTCGTCGGCACCATGACCGGCACCGCGCAGATGTGCGCGCAGGAGATCGAGCTGGCGCTGGACGGCGACGACCTCCAGGTGGCCACGCTGCTGATGGACAAGCTCGAGCCGTCGGTATTCGCCGACCGCGACGCCGTGTACCTGGTGTGCAC